>JBOFJB010000034.1:0-17202 GCA_051650465.1 Dermatophilaceae bacterium
AGCGCACCACGCCGAGCGCATGGTCGCCCACCCCGCCGGCCGGCCCGAGCTCGCGCACCGCCTGGTGCACGGCCGAGGCGAGCGGGCGGCGCAGCGACTGGTCGGGCCGGGCCTCGAACTTGCCCGTGCCCCAACCGGCGCGCACGGCCGCCGACCGCAGCGCACCGAGCAGCACGGTCTTTCCCACACCGCGAAGACCGGTGAGCACGATCGACCGCTCGGGTCGACCGCGAGCGACCCGTTCGAGCACGACGTCGAAGGCATGCAACTGCTCGTCACGCCCGGCGAGTTCGGGCGGACGCTGCCCAGCGCCGGGCGCGTAGGGGTTACGAACCGGGTCCACGATCGCAGCGTATGGGCTTATCTAGCGAATCTGCGAGATATACCGATACAGCGCCATCGTGTCGGGCGAGCCTGGCTGGATGTTCATTGCACGTCGGGCTCAGCCTCGCCGGCCGCGACCAGCGGCTTTCCGGCCGCCTGCCAGGCACGCATACCGCCGTCGAGGTTGGCCACGACGTAACCCTGCTGGGCAAGCCACGGCATGACCCGCTGCACTCGCCCGCCGGACCGGCAGGTGACGACCAGGGGATCGGCGCGGTCGAGGAACGGCGCGAGTTCGTCGACCCGCCCCGGCAACTCGGACATCGGGACATGCACTGCGGTCGGGGCATGCCCGCGGTCCCACTCGTCCTGTTCGCGGATGTCGAGGATGACGGCGTCGTCGGCGAGATCGGCAACCGGTACATCGGGAAACTCGTTCATGTCCCTACCGTGTCATGCCTGCTCACGGTGCCGTCGACTCACGTGTCGATGCGGCCGACAATCACGACCGCATCGATACCGTCTGCAACGCGTCATGCACCTGACCCATGACCCGGGCCTGCTCGAGTTCGATGCGCTCGTCGAAGTAGTCCATGTGCTCGCTGTACCGCAGGTCAGCCCGACGTCGTCGCACGCGCTGCACCGCGGCCGAGGCCACCGCGACGGTCGCAGTAAGCACGACCAACATCACGAGCACGACGACCACCCGCCCTGGTACGACATCGACAGCGGAGGCCACGTCGCGTCCGGCGCCTGAGGCAGCAACTCGGTCGGCCCGGTCCATCACCGGTGCCGGCATCCGGCTGTCAAACCCTGAGGTGAGCACCACCAGCCCGGCGGACGTCGCCATCCCGGCCAGGGCTACCAAGCCGCTGGTGGTGGCCGGTGCGAGCCGGGCCGCTCGCACCGGTTCGCCGGCCTCCACCGCGTCGCGCCGCTGACGCCCAGCATGCCGGTGATGGCTTACCGCCGCGCCCACCAGGCACACACCGGCCAACGCGACGAGGACGAGCGCGACAAGGTCGGCATAGTCGGCGAACCGGCGTGCGTACGGAGCGAGCCGAGTGCCGTACGGCGTGGGAGTCGCCATCGGCGCGGCGAGCAGCAGCCCCCCGATGGCCACCCAGCCGGCCCGGTGCCACCACTGAACCCAGGTCGGCGCGCGCCAGGACAGCACGACCGCGCTGGCGACCACGAGCACTCCCGCGACCGCGAACGCCACAACCTGCACCAGGACCCCTTCCGCGTCGCGGTATCGGGCCGATGGAGGGGTGCGCCAGGGGCAGCGATGAGTACCTTTGGCGTCGCCCCTGCTGCGATGTCCATCGGTACCCCGAAGGGTGCCATGTTTGGCGGCCCGGCGTCGAGAGTGGCAGCCGGGCTACTTGAGGAACTTGCTCGTGCGGCGGTCGGCCAATGGTGTGCCACCGGTCTGGCACGTTGCGCAGTACTGCAGCGACGAGTCCGCGAAGGAGACCTCACGCACGGCGTCGCCGCATTCGGGGCACGTCTCGCCGGTGCGGCCGTGCACCCGCATACCGGCGCGCTTGGCATCCTTGAGTTCCTTGGCGGGCTTTCCGGATGCCGCCCGCACTGCGCCGGTGAGAGTTCCCCGCAGCGCCGCATACAGGCGGTCGACGGCATCGTCGTCCAGCCGGGAGGCGATCGCGAACGGGGACAGGCGGGCCACGTGCAGGATCTCGTCGGAGTACGCGTTGCCGACCCCGGCGATCAGCGACTGGTCACGTAGCAGGCCCTTCACCTGCATCCGGTGCGCCGCGAGGATGCCGGCGAACACCTCGCGAGTGAACCCGTGGGCGAGCGGGTCAGGACCGAGCGAGGCGACGCCGGGGACGAGTTCTGGCGCACTGACGAGGTACGCGGCGAGCCGCTTCTTCGTGCCGGCCTCGGTGAGGTCGAAACCCGAGCCGTCGTCGAAGCGCACCCGCAGCGCGATCGGTGACTTGCCCGGACGTAGCGTCGTGGCCGGAATCGTGTCGGACCACCGCAGCCACCCGGCCCGCGCCAGGTGGAACACCAGATGCGTTCCGCCACAGTCGAGGTCGACGAATTTCCCGAACCGTGCCACGCCGTCGACCGGTGCGCCGACGAGCGACTGGGGCGGAGGGGTGAAGGTCTTGAGCACCGAGATCGAGCCGAGCTCGACACCGGTGACGGCCAGCCCGGTCGTGCGCTCACCGAGGAAGTCGACGAGGGCCTGGACCTCGGGCAGTTCGGGCACCTGACCGACGCTACCGCGTGTCGCGCTCGGGCAGCACGGGCTCCGACGGGTCCTCGACCGGGTCGACCACGGATGCCGCCCGCGTCGCCGGGATGCGCGCTGGCGCCTCGGCCGTCCACAGCGCGCGCGCCCGCCTGACCAGGCCGTAGCCGTCGGGTGAGCGCACCACCGGTACGTCGAGTCGACCCGCGGGGGCCGGCCCGCCGGCCGCGACCGGGAGCGCGTGCGAGAGCACCTGCTCCCCGGCGGACAGTTCGCGGATGGCGATGCCGCGCACGTGGCCAGGGCGCCGCGCGGCGAACTCGGTGTACAGCCGCGGGTCGTGCTGGCCGTCGTCACCGACGAGCAGCCAGCGGATGTGCGGGAGGTCGCGGGCCAGCCGGTGCAACTGAGCACGCTTGTGGTCCTGGCCGGAGCGGAACCACCCGGTGTTGGTCGGGCCCCAGTCGGTGAGCAGCATCGGCCCGACCGGGTAGCCGTGACGGCGGAGGAACCGAGTGAGCCGCGGCGCGGTGTTCCAGGCGCCGGTCGAGAGGTAGACCACCGGCGCGCTGGGCTCCGCGGCGAGCAGTTCGCGATACATCGTGGACATGCCCGGCACCGGACGACGAGCACCCTCAGCGCGCACGAAGGTGTTCCACGCCGCGATGAGTGGCCGCGGGAGTGACGTCGAGAGCACGGTGTCGTCGATATCGCTGACGATCCCATGCGTCACGGTCGGGCCGACGACGAGCACCGGGACGTCGACCGGCTCGGCGCGCGGGGAGTCGAGATAGACCCGGCGCCACCCTGGTTCCAGGTCGTGGCCGCGCACCACGTGATCGATGTAGCCACCGCGGTCGGTGCGGGTCGCCACCATCTGGCCGCCGAGCCGGATCGTCACCGGCTCGTCGACGGCGGGGCTGCTGACGAACGCTCGCCATCCCCGGGTCTCGAGTTCGACGGCTCGGAGCCGTTCCGCGTAGGTGGGGTCGAGCGGCTCGTTCTCGGGTCGCCCGCGGCTCATGATGACCCGTCCGAACACGCGCAACTGGGTGGTGCTGCCATACCCGGTGAGCGGCATGATTTGGGTGACCCAGCCACATCGCCCCAGCAGGTCCGCCTTCCGCTCGTGGTAGGCGTCCTCGAACAGCGCGGCGGCGTGCGGTCGCGGCATGTGCCGAGCCTACGGGCGGTCGGCGAGTTTCGCCGTCACCAATGTGCCGGACTCACGCGTCACGGGCAGGCACACGGCAGCCGAGCACATCTCGGACAGCCTGCGGCGTAGCGTTCGACCGACTCGGCGAGGTCGACGCCCATCTGGTTGGCGAGCGAGGCGACCCAGGCGAGCACGTCGGCGAACTCGTGCCGCTGCTGCTCGGCCGATCCCTTACGGACCGCCTGGGCGAGTTCACCCATCTCCTCGGCCAGCCATGCGACCGTACTCGGTACGCCACGGGCCCGGTCGCGTGCCCCATAGGTGCGCTCGATGACGTCCTGGAGTCGGGAGAGGTCCATCCGCCGACCGTAGCGTCGCCGTTCCCGCCTCCTGTCATCCCGCCTCCTGTCATCCCGGCGCCTCGTCGGCCACGCTGCCGCCATACCTCCCGGCATGACAGTTCATCGGACGCCGAGACAGCGGACGTTGGATGGCGTTCGCGCAGTTGGCCGCAGTAGCGTCCGGTGTCATGGCAACCCAGTACGCCGAGATCACTGACCGACACGCTGCATTCATCGCACGCCAGCAGATGTACTTCGTCGCGACCGCGGCGCGGGACGGCCGGGTCAACCTCTCGCCCAAGGGACTCGACTCGCTACGGGTACTCACGCCGAACCGGGTGATGTGGCTGAACGGCACCGGCAGCGGCAACGAGACCGCGGCGCATCTGCTCGACTCCCCGCGGATGACGGTGATGTTCTGCGCGGTCGAGGGCAAGCCCCTCATCCTGCGGCTGTATGGCACGGCGCGCGCCCTGCACCAGGGTGACGACGGCTGGGCCGAGGCGCTCGAGCTGTTCCCGCCGATGGCCGGAACTCGCAACGTCATCGACCTGGACGTCGACCTCGTGCAGACCTCATGCGGCTTCGGGGTGCCGCTGTTCGACTACGTCGGGCAGCGCGACCTGATGGCGTCCTGGGCGGACACCAAGGGCCCGGACGGTATCGCCGCTTACCAGCAGCAGAAGAACCGAGTCAGCATCGATGGCTTGCCGACCGGCCTCCCGACCGGCTGAGCCGTCCGGTGGCTCTGGCGACGTCCGTCAGGCGCGCGACGAGCAGCGCCTCGAGACGCTCCCGTCCGGGTGACTCGATCGGCAGGTGTCCACAGCCCTCGAGGACGACTACCTCCGTCGGCACCGACGCCATCCGCCGCAGGAACCGCAGCGAGAGGTCGAGGGGCGTCCAACGGTCGTCGCCCGGGTGGGCCAGGGTGACCGGGCAGCTGTCGAACCGCTCGGGCGCCACAGCCGGCGGCGACCCGAGGTAGCTGGCGAGGAACCCTCGCGGCATCCATGCGCCGGCGCCCGTGCGGTCGGCGATCATCGCTCGGACCATCGGGTCGGTCGGCTCGAGCAGGTTGGTGGCCACGGGCCGCGAGCCCGAACGGGGCGAGCAGCAGCCCGTTCCCGCCGGCGCCGCGCACGAGCACCAGACGAGCGGGAGCGTCATCCACGCCCCATCGGTGCAGCGCGACCTGCCAGCCGGCATGGCGTTCGACGAACATCGTCCGACCGGCCTAGGAGCCACGGAGCTGCTCGGGGAGGAGCCGGTCGAGGTCTGCTGCGGCGTTGCGGCTCAACGCGATACCCGCTGTACCGGCTCGGCGTCGTGCTCGACGCTCGCGCCGTCGGATGCCGGGCAGAGCGAGGTCTCGAGGCGCAGCAGGTCGCGCAGTGCGTGCTCGAGATCGGCACCGACCAGTCGATAGGTGATCGTGCGGCCGCTGCGCACGCCGACCACGAGGCCGCAACCTCGCAGGCAGGCCAGGTGGTTCGACAGGTTGGTCTTCGTCATCCTCAGACCGAGCGCGAGCTCGGTGGGCCGAGCCGGGCCACCAAGCCGGGCCACCAAGCCGGGCCACCAAGATGCGCTGCCGGGCCGGCTCGGCAGCGCCGGTCCGACCTTGGCGAGCGGTGAGGTGTGTGCGTCATCCTTAATTGCTCAGCCTCAGTTGAGCGCGGCGCCGCCGGGGCTCGGCGGAGTGGGCAACGCACCGAACTGCCCGACGATCGACCGCTCGCGACGGATCAGCCTGAGGACAGTGCGCAACCGGGTGGCAGGGTCGGGACCGTCGAGCACTCGCTGCCGATCGCTGGGGTCGAGCACCATCCGCTCGGTGACCCGGTAGGCGTACCGGCCGAGGGTCTCCTCGACCGGCTCGGCGGTGGCGCCCAGCTGGGCGAGATACGAGGCGTGTTCTGCATCGACCCGGTCGCGCAACGCGCCGAGGCCGGGGTTGTCGGCGGCGTCCGGCTCGTCGAGCCAGGTCACCGCGCCGGTGAGGTACGGCGTCGGGGCATCGCGGTCGACGGTGTCGAGCCGGAAGCGCCGCACCCCGGTGGCGACCAGGTGGACCACGGTGCCGATCGGACTCTCCGCCAGCGCCATCGCGTCGACGCGAGCCTCGCAGCCGATACCGTGCAGGTCGTCCGCAGCGTCGGGCCCCACCTCGTGACCCTTGCGGATCAGGACCACGCCGAAACACCGCTGCTCGGAGGGCTCTTCGGCAAGGGACCGGGCCAGCTCGAGGTAGCGGGGCTCGAACAACTGAAGCGGCATCCGAGCCCCGGGGAGCAGTACCGTACCGAGCGGGAAGAGCGGAAGCGACGCCATGCTCCACTGTACGTCTGAGCCCGATCACGCCCTTCCGAACAACAGGCACGCTTTCGGGCGCGACTCACGCCGCGTCGACAGTTCCGCGCTGGGCGACGACGACGTCCATGGGACGGGCGTACCACTCGGCGTCGAGCCGCTCGTCGGCCTCGCCGAGGGCTCGCCGAAGGAGCTCGAGAACACGTGTGGTGGCCTCTGCTTCTCGTCGTTCGACGACGCCGTCTCGGATCTGCTGCTCGTCGCTGGCTGCGAGCGCACGGTCGTAGCTTCCGTCGTGCAGGTCCCAGACGACGTGTCGACCGTCGTCAGGCTTCTCGCGCACGCGCGCCCAGAGCCGCCTGGTGTGGACCACGGCGTGGTGCCGCTCGCACAGCAAGGCCGCGTTGCCCGGGTCGGTGGGGTCGTGATCGGCCCAGTGCCGCACATGATGCGCGCGGCACCAGGACCCCGGAACACTGCACCCCGGATAGGTGCAGCCACCGTCGCGGATCCAGAGCCGACGCCGCTGCGCCTTGGTGAAGAGCCGCACCGCCATCCCCTGGTCGATCACCTCGCCGGCCGTGCCGAGCACATACGGGATCAGTGCTGCGTCACAGCAGATCCGGCGCAACTGCCCCGCCCTGATCACCGTCCCGGCCGCAGTCGAGGCAAGCACCTCTCCGCACCCGGTGGCCGCCTGCAGGTCGGCCAGCGGGATGGTCACGTGCACCGCCGACGAGACCCCCGCGGCACCGTCCGCTCCGGCACTGTCGGCATCGAGCCCCACGGACCGGCGGCAGACGTCCGTCAGTGCTTCGACGCGGCGCTGCCCAGCAGGTCGGTGGTCGCGCTCCTTGGTCTCGTCGTTCGGATGCGGTCTGGACAGCGGCCCGATCGCGCCCTCCAGGACCGCGGCCTGCTCAGGGGTCATCACCAACTCGTACGCGGTCAACTCTGCGGAGTTGACGAAGCGGGTCGACAGGTACGCCCCGGACCGGAGCCGCTCCTGCGACTCGTCCAGCTCACCGTGCGCGCCGTAGCGCGCGAGCAGCCGAGGGCGCAGCTTCTTCATCGTCGCCGGCCCGTGCTCCACCACCAGATCCACCAGCGCCCTGGTGACTGTGGGCACCACCTCCGGGCGGAGCCGCCGGTGTAGCCGCGCCTCCTCGGTCAGCACGGCCACCGCGTTCCCCGGCTGCACCCTGCCGCTACGGACCTCACCCCGGACGATCCCGACCGGGGACTGCGGATCAGGCTCCACCAGAGCCTCACCCGACAGCCCTGACGCCCTACTGGTGGCGACCGCCTCCGCCGCCACTCGGGCCACCGATGACCAGCCGCCCTGCCGCAGCGACTGCGCATGCTCGCACACCCAGGCGCCCAGCTCTCGCACCGACCGGCCGGAGCGGCGCGCCGTCTCGACCGTCAACTCCACCCGAGCAGCGCCGACCTGCGCGCCGACCTGGTCGACCAGCCTCATCAAGTCGGCGACCTCAGGCTCAGTCAACCTGGACGCATCGGCAGCGATCTCCACGAGCACCTCCCGAGCCGCGGTCAGCACCGACCGTTGCTCAACCGGGGTGCGGGGTGGCCTCCATGCCTCATAGTAATCGAGCAACTGTATGAATCACAACCTCACCCAAAGAAGGTACGACTCCCTGAACTGTGGCCATACCGGCGACGAGCTACAGACCCAGAACCCGATCGCATCGGCCAGCGAGTGACCGGACAGTGTCGCCGGTGCGCGGCGTACGCCCCCGCGCGGCGGGCTCGGCCGCGGGTATGGCGCCAACCGTGGAGTCGTCGGACGGACCACGGCCGAGGAGCGAAAGGGAGGGACGACGTGGCGCCAATGACACAGGAGCGTCGGACATCCAACGGTGCCGCTAACGATGACGAGCACCAGTACGCCGGACGCCTCTATGCGACGTTCTGGCGATATCTTCTCGGCGTTCTGGCAGTAGCGGTACTGACTATCGGATGGAGACCCCTGATGGAGAGCAGGTGCGGACCAGCCTCTTGTCACACGGCGGCCCGGGCTCGTCAAGCACGGCGTCGGCGACGGGCGAGCGCGACGAGCCACGCTCCGGTGAGGGCGGCCGCCATCCCTACGCCGGCGAGCAGGCCGGCGGATGCCGCGCCGGTGGCCGCGAGCGGCTCGAACACCCCTCCGTCAGAACGAGATCCGGGCAACGTCGACACCCCGCCAGGCGGCGGCGCTCCTCCAGGGGGCGGCGTCCCCCCAGGCGGCGGTGTCCCCCCAGGGGCGCCTGGAGGGGACGGCGACGGTGCGGGCGACGGCGAGCCGGGCACCGCTGCCGACACCTCGACCAGGGCGCGCGCCTCCGCGGACAGCACCACCGCGCCAACCGGGTCCTCACCGGACACGGTCGCCACGTTGCGGATCTCCCCGGCAGCAGCCTCGGCCGCCGTGATCGAGCGCTCGTCGTCGGTGCGGCAGGTCGTCGTCTCGCCGGGGGCGACGCTGGTCGAAGCGCACGTGACCGGCCCGGCCGTCGGGTCCTCGACGGACAGGTCCTCGACGGTGACGCTGCCCGCATTGGTGACCGTGAACGACCATCCGACGAGGTCGCCCACCGTGACTCGGCCGTCGCGGTTCGCGTCGCGCGGCTCGGCCCGCTTGACGAGGGTGAGCCGGCGCGACCGGTCGACGGTGATCTCGGCGGATGCCGGCGGGCTCGTGATGGTCGCGCCACCGGGCGCGGTGCCGCTCGCCGTCGCGGTGTTGCTCACCACGCCCGAATCGACATCGGCCGGCGCGACGGCGTACGGCGCGTCGGCCGTGCACGTCACCACCTCACCCGGAGCGAGCACGGCATCCGGGCAGGTGACCTCGCCCGCCTCCGGGTCGCTCACCGCCACCTCGGCGAGGGTGACGGTGCCCGAGTTGGTGATGGCGAAACTCCATCCGACCTCGTCGCCGGGGTTGGTAAGCCCGTTGTCGTCGGTGTCGCCGACGGTGGCCGTTTTGGCCAGCGTGAGGGCGGGACGCTGGGCGACCGGGGTGTCGGTGCTGGACGTGGCCGTCTCGAGGTTGATGCCGTCGGCGTCGATCCGCGCCTCGGCGGTGGCGACGTTGCTGACCACACCGGCGTCGACGTCGCGCTGGGTGATGGCGTACGGCGCTGCGGTGCAGGTGGTGCTCGCGCCGGGCTCCAGCGCGTCGGTCGGGCAGGCCACCGGCCCGGCGGTGGGGTCGGTGATGGTGAACGTCCCGGGGTGGACCCCTCGGAGGCGTGCGCCGAAGGTCCAGGCGACGGTGTCGCCGAGGTCGGTGACACCGTTCCGGTTGCTGTCGGTGACGGCCGCGGTCTTGGTGAAGACGAACGACGGGATGGTCTCCACGCGGACGCCGGCGTTGGCCCACGGGCTGATCACCTCAGCGCCGCCGGGGTCCTGGCCGGTGGCGCGGGCAACGTTCGTGACGGCTCCCGAGACGGCGTCGTTCTCGGTGATGACGCGCCGCGCGTCGGCGGTGCACGGGGTCGACTCCCCCGGGGCGAGGGAGGTGATGGCACAGGTGACCGGTCCGGCCGTGGCGTCGTCGATGGCGATGTTGTCGATGGTGACGGTGCCGGTGTTGGTGACCTCGAAGTCCCACCGGATCTGGTCGCCGACATCGGTCGCCCCGCTGTCGTTGGTGTCGATGGACGTACCGGTCTTGGTCAAGCCCAGCGACGGACCGCCGAGGATCGGAGTCTCGGCGCTCGAGACGTTCGAGGTCACCGTCGCGCCGCCGATGCTCGTTACCGCCTGCGCCACAGCGGTGTTGGTCACGACGCCGGCGTCGACATCGGCCTGGGTGATGACGTACGGGGCCCTCGCGGCGCAGGTGATCGAGTCGCCGGGGCCAAGGGGCTCGACATCCGGGCAGCTGACGTCGCCGGCCAGCGGGTCGGCGACCCGTGGCGCGATGAGCGAACTCGTTCCGGTGTTGGTGACCACGAACGTGTAGTCGATCGTGTCACCACGGCCGATGACGCCGTCGCGGTCGATGTCGGTGGCGCTGCCCGACTTGGTCAGCAAGAGTTCGCGGGCCTGGCCGACGCGCTGGATGTCGGTGGCGGGTTCGGAGGTCCGGAACGTGTCGACCCAGGAGTCCAGGACCCGCGCGACCGCGGTGTTGCGGACCTCACCGGCGTCGACGTCGGACTGGGTGATGACGTACGGCGCGTCGGCGCTGCATCCGGCCGACTCGCCGGGGTCGAGGAACTCGCCGTAGTCGGCGCAGGTGACCGGCCCGGCGAGGGGGTCCTGGACGACCGCGCCCGGCGGGAACTGAACCGTGCCGGTGTTGGTGACGACGAACGTGTAGTCGATGGTGTCGCCGAGGTCGGCGCCGTTGCCGTCGAGGTCGCTTAGCGTGCCGACCTTGGTCAACGCGACACTGGCCGTGCGATCCACCGGTGTCAGGACGGTGTCTTCGCGAGAGTTGACGTTGACGTCGAAGCCGAGACTCCGGCCGCTCGCACTGGCGCGGTTCGCGTGCTCGCCGGCGTTGACGTCATCCTGGGTGACCGTCCAGGGATCGGCCGCGGTGCAGGTCATGCTGGCGCTGGGCGCGAGTGTCGTCGTCGGGCAGACGACGGGTGCGGTCAGGCCCGGGTCACTGACGGCGATGCCGGCCACCGTGGTGGTGCCGGTGTTGCCGACCTCGAAGCGGTAGTCGATCTCGTCGCCGAGCCGGATGTCGCCGTCGCCGTCCACGTCGCGGGTGCTGGCGGCCTTGGCCAGCTCGAGCCGGTACACCTGGTCGACCGGAGTGCGCGTGCTCGCGGGGTCGGACGAGATGGCGTTTCCGTCCGGGGCGAGCGCGGTGGCGCGGGCGGTGTTGCTCACAGTTCCGCCGTCGACCTCGGACTGGGTGATGACGTGGACCGCGTCGGCGGTACAGGCCGCGGCGGCGCCGGGTGCCAGGCGCGTCGGGGTACAGGTGACCGGGCCGGCGACGGGGTCGTTGACGGCGACCTGGTCGACGGTCGTGGTGCCGGTGTTGGTCACCTCGAAGGTCCAGGCGATCTCATCGCCGAGGTCGGTGCCGTTGCCGTCGAGGTCGTCGACGGCCGCCTGCTTGGTCAAGGAAAGAGCGGGGCGCTGGGCTACCGGGGTGTCGGTGCTCGAGGTGAGCACGAGCACCAGATCGCCGTCGGCGACGATCGTCACCTCGGCGGTCGCGCTGTTGTTCACCACGCCAGCGTCGACGTCGACCTGGGTTACCGCGTACGGCGCTGCGGTGCAGGTGGTGCTCTCGCCGGGTCCGAGAGTGTCGGTGGGACAGGCCACCGGGCCGGCCCGCGGGTCGGTGACGGTGAAGCTGCCGGCGGCACCACCGCGGTTACGGACGACGAACGACCAACTGATGGAGTCGCCGAGGTCGGTCACGCCGTTGCCGCCCACGTCCACGACCGCCGCGGTCTTGGTGAAGGCGAACGGCTCGATGAGTTCGACCTCGACGGTCGCAAAGGAGTACGGGGTGCTCACCTGGGCGCCCCCAGGGTCCTGGCCCGTGGCGGTCGCCGCGTTGGTCACCGATCCGGTCACGGCATCGAACTCGGTGATCAGGTACTCGGCGTCGGGGGTGCAAGCAGTCGACGCGCCCGGAGCGAGTGTCGTGGCCGCGCAGGTCACCGAGCCGGCGAGTGGGTCGTCGATCGCGATGGTGTCGACGGTGACGGTGCCGGTATTGGTCACCTCGAAGCCCCACTGGATCCGGTCGCCGACATCGGTCGTGCCGCTGCCGTTCGTATCGGTCGGCGCGCCTGTCTTGGTCAGCGACAGCGCCGCCCCGCCGAGGATCGGGGTCTCGGTACTGGCGGGGTTCGAGGTGACCGCTGCGCCGCTTCCAGTCGTCACGGCCTGCGCCACAGCGGTATTGATCACGACGCCGGCGTCGACATCGGCCTGGTCGACGGTGCGTGCGGCGTTGCCGGCGCAGCTGAGCGCCTGGCCTGGTGCGAGACCGCCCGGCGGAAGCGGCTGGCAGCTGGCCCCGCGGGTTCGCGGGTCGTCGATGGTGATGTTCTGAAGTGCGGTGGTGCCGGTGTTGGTGATCTGGAAGCCCCAGGTGATGAGGTCGCCGAGGTCGGTACGGATGCCGTTGCCGTTGGCGTCGTACCGGGTGACGAACTTCTCCAGGAGCAGCTCGCCGGACTGGTCCAGCAGTACGTCGGCCGACGCCGGGGAGGAGACGACCGGCCCGCCGAGTGAGTCGGACAGGGCCACCGCCGTATTGGTGACGATGCCGGCGTTCACGTCATCCTGGGTGATGGTGTAGACGTCGTCCGCGGAACAGTTGCGGGTCTGGTTGCGGAAGAAGCCGCGGCCGGGGCAGGAGACCGGGCCGGCCAGCGGATCCTCGACCGTGACGCTGCCGAGGTCGACGTCACCGGTGTTGGTCGCCTGGAAGGTCCACCGGATGGTGTCGCCGAGGTCGTTGACGCCGTTGCCGTTGACGTCATCCACTGTCGCTGACTTGACCAGGTCAATGGCCGGGGCCTGGGCGATCGGCACCTCGGTCTCGGACAGGGTGGACTGCACCCGGACGCCACCGGGGTCGTCGCCGAAGGCCTGGGCGATGTTCTGCACGACACCGCGGTTCACATCGTCGGCGTTGACCGGGTACGGCGCGTCGCTGGTGCAGGTCATGGACTCGGCCGGTGCCAGAGTGTCCTGGGGGCAGATCACCGTGATCGAACCGAGGCGGAAGTCGAGAACCTCGACCTGGCTCAGTGTCGTGGCGCCGGTGTTGGTGACGTCGAACGTGTAGTCGATGGTGTCGCCGAGCGCGATCCGATCATCGCCGTCGACATCGATAGGGTTCGCCGACTTGACGACGGCGATGCTGCCCACTTGCTCGACCGGGACGTCGGCGGTGGCAGGGCCGATCGCGAAGGGCTCCTCGAACGGGTCGATGGCGCTGGCGGTGGCGGTGTTGGTGACGACGCCGGCGGTGGCGTCATCCGCGGTGATGACGTAGGGGGTGTCGGCGGTGCAGGTGAGCGCCTCTCCGGGCAGGGTCGGGGTGTCGAACGGGTTGCCCTGCCAGGGACAGGTGACCGGGCCGGCCTGCGGGTCGTCCACCGCACCGCCGTAGAACGAACTGGTGCCGGTGTTCGCCAGGGTGAAGGACCACCGGATGGTGTCGCCGGCGTTGGTGCGGCCGTTGCCGTCGACGTCGGTAACGGTGCCTTGCTTGGTCAGCGTCGCCTCGAGCAGCCGGTCGAGCGGGAAGTCCGCCTGGGCGGCGGTGAAGTCGACGAATCCGTCCGCGCGACGGGCGGTGCCGAAGGCCCGGTTGCCGATGATGCCGACGTCGACCTCACCCTGGCTCACCGTGGAGCCCGGGACCGGGCAGGTCATCGAGGCGCCGGGCGCCAGGGTCGTGGACGGGCAGGCGAGGACGGCGCTGCCGGCCGGGGAGTTGAGGAGACGGTCGTTGATCTGGATCGCCGAGAGAGTGCTGCTCCCGGTGTTGCTCACGACAACCGTCCACGCGACCGTGTCGCCGATCTCGGGCCCGTTGCCGTCGACGTCGGTGAGCACCCCGGTCTTGGTGATGATGAAGCCGAACCGCGGGAAGACCCGGGTGGTCGCCGAGGCGTCGGGGGAGACCACAGTGCCGCCCGATGACGACCGAGCGCGGGCCCGAGCGGTGTTGACGACCCGGCCGGCATCGACATCGGCCTGGGTGATGACGTAGGCGTTGACCGAGGTGCAGGTGGTCTGCGCACCTGGCGCGAGCGTGGTGGCCCGGCAGGTGACCGCGCCGGCGAGGGGGTCGTCGATGGTGAGGGTGTCCAGGGTGACCGTTCCGGTATTGCGGACGGTGAACGAGTAGGAGATCCGGTCACCGAGGTCGGTGTTGCCGCTGCTGTTGTAGTCGACTCGGGAGGCGGTCTTGGTGAGGGTCATCGCCCCCTGCCCGCTGACCGGTGTGGTGGTGCTGGCCGGTGCTGAGGTGACGGCGGCACCACCGGGAGTCTGGACAACCCCGGTCGCCGTAGCGGTGTTGGTTACCGAGCCGGCATCGGCATCGGCCAGCAGGATGACGTACGGCGCTGCGGTGCAGGTGGTCTGGGCGCCCGGCGCGAGCGTCGTGGCCGCGCAGGTCACCGGCCCGGCTTTCGGGTCGTTGACGGCGATGGTGGTGAGGGTGACGTTGCTGTCGTTGGTGACGGTGAACGCCCACGAGATCCGGTCACCGGCGTTGTCGGTGATGCCATCGCCGTTGCCATCGACCGTCCGGGCGGTCTTGACGAGCCGCAATGCTCCGGAGACCGGGATGGGCAAGGCCGCGCAGATCGCGACGGCGTTCGACCCGCCATTCACCGACGCGACCGACCCCGACGCGCACGAGCCGCGCCGGCCGGCATCCATTTCGGGCTGGGTCAGCGTGGCCGTTGCAGTGCACGTCACCACCGCCCCGACCGCGAGACCCGTTGCCGGGCAGGTCAACCCGGTCACGTCCGGGTCACTCACCACCAGATTGAACAGCGGGATCTCACCGTTGTTCGTCACGGTGTAGCGGTGCGTGGCGATATCGCCGGTATCCAGGCGCCCGGAGCCGTTGGTGTCGGCGCCGGTGATCGTGTGCACGAGCTGCCACTGGGGCAGCGGCCGGTTGGTGAACGTGCAGGTGATGTTCTGCGCTTGTCCGTTGCTGCCGGTGGACGCCGGGATGGAGACCGTGGCGCTCTGGAATGGACCGGACGCGACGAGCGCACCGGTGTCGTCAACACACGCCCACGTGGACTGGTAGAAGCCGTAGCCGTTCGCCTGCTCGGTGATCGTCAGCGGCACCGCGGTCGTGGCGATGTCCTGGGCGACGGTGACGTCGGGGGCTCCGAACGCCGAGGTGTGGAAGACCGTCTTCGGGCCGCTGCTGCCACCGTTGCCGATAGCGGTCGCGACCGTCGTGCCGTTGACGGCGAGATCGAAAGTCCGCGTGATCCCGTTGGTGACCACCTCGTTCACCCGCACCGTGGGGTAGATCGCGATGGAGTGGTCCTCCACCTCACCGGAGTCCAGGGGCCCGTTCGCAGCGGTCACCCCGACGGTGTCGTACGACGCCCGCAGCCGAAGATAGGTGCTGCCGGCGCTCGTGCCGGACGGCATCGACCAGCTCAGCGCGGCCGATGTCGCTCCGGCGGCGAACGCGCCGCAGGCCCGTTCGCCGATGGTGTCGAACTCCCCGTTGCGGCCGAAGTCGATCCAGCCACACACCTGTCCTGGCGCTGACGCTCCCGAGATCGGCACGTTGACGACGTACGACCCGGTCGCCGTCGTCAGCGCGGGTGCCGACGCCGGCCAGCCGTCCTCGTCGGCGCCGTCGCCGTTCGGGGCGTTCGCGGTGGTGCCTGCTGCGACCTTGAACGGGCTCTGGTCCGAGTTCGGGACGGTGAGGTTGTCGGCATCCGCGGATGCGCCGAGCTGGAGATCGCCGAGAATGTGAGTGGCCGGCGACTCGGACTCGTAGCTCCTCGGGGCGTCGCTGAAGTCCTCATCGACACTGACACCCAGCACGAGTGCGTCCCCCGATGCCGCGGTACCGGCGGTGCCGGTGCCATTGGCCGCCATCCGCACATCCATCCGCATCGTGACCGACGTATACGTACCGACGATCGGAAGACTCCCGCACCCGGCCAGCGACGTCTGGCCCGCCGTACCCGCCGTCGAGCAACTCGGTGCCGGCTTCGCGTCCGCGGTGTCGACGGTGAGGTCGCCGCCGGTCCGAACGAGATTGACGTTGCCGCTGGACGGAGTGCCGAAGCTCGCTCCGGCCGGCGAACTGCCAGTGATGGTGCCGACCGCGTGAAGCACCGAGTTGTTCGGCGCGATACCCACCGAGTCGCCCAGGCCGGCGATGTGGAGCACCGGGTTGCGCACCGGCCGGCTGAACATCACGGTCACGGTGCCCCGGTCGCTGCACAGCCCGCTGGCCGGGCACCCGTCGGCCGACACGGTGAGTTCCGGCATCCGGGTAGTCGTGGCGACGGTCGGCGTGAACATCGCCGCCGTCGCACCACGAGCGGCGGGTGTCGAGTTCAGCCCGGACATCGTGGTCGACCCCGAGACGGCGACGGTCGCTGTCAGTCCCCCGGAGAACGTGACCACCGAACTGCCGTTCAGGCCGGTCGTCCCGGTCGTGCTTCCCGGGTTGATCTGGTAGCCGAACGCCGGGAAGGCGATGCCGCCCGCCGCACCGACGGACAGCACGGCGACGACAGCGGCGAGCCGACGGATGCGATGGCGACGGCTGCGATGACGACGGGGCAAGGGCGCTTCGAGCCCGCTGCGGGTCGACGACCCCGACTGGCCATGACGCTCGCGCATCGGTGTGGTCCCTTCCAGGACCCCTGCACGGTTCCGCACCGTGCGGACATCGTTACCCGGGAGGTTAGTCGGGCGGCGGTCGTCACTGCAGGCAGTTACCATCGAGCGCTCGACTCGCCCCGGTCGGTCTGGGGGTCACACCGGTAGGCCCACCGCGCGGGCCGGCGTCACCGTCGCGGCCCGGTGGGCGTCATCCGCCGGCACCCCGGCCACCTCGACCGCCCAGGTGACGCACTCCGCAAGGGTGGAGGTGCTGCCCGCGATCGACCCGGTCTCGGCAGTTCGGGCCACGCCACGCTCGACCGTGACCCGAAGCGAACCCAAAAGGTAGGAGCCGTCGCCGAGGCCGGTGGCCGGCATCGCGTCCGAGACCAGCGCGACGGCGTCCGGGCCGACCGTGTCGAACACCATGCGCACCACGTCGGCCGAGACGTGGGCGCCGTCGGCGATCAGTTCGACCACCGCCTCGCCCCGCCCGGCAGCCGCGAGCG
>JBOFJB010000035.1:0-1931 GCA_051650465.1 Dermatophilaceae bacterium
CCGCGGTCGACGCTGCCGCCGGACACCCGGATGCGCGACAGGTGGCTGTAGGTCGTGGCCAGTCCGTCGCCGGAGACCAACCCGTGGTCCACGACGATGCGGTTGCCGTAGCTCCCGCTCCGGCCGGCCTGGATGACGACACCGTCCGCTGCCGCGCGGACCGGAGAGCCGCACGGCGCTGCATAGTCGCGGCCCTTGTGCAGCTTCGGGTAGCCGAGGATCGGGTGCATGCGCATCCCGTACTCCGAGCTCACCCAGCCGGCGCTCATCGGGTGGTTGAGCCAGCCGTCGTCGCCGCCGCCGCCGCCGCGGGCGCGGCGGCTGCTGCTGGCACCGCTGCCCGAACCGCGCTTCTTCCGCGCTGCGGCCTCCCGCTTGCGTGCCTCGGCGGCCCGCTGCGCGAGCACCTTCTTCAGCCGGTCCTGCTCGGCCTCCATCCCGGCGAGCGCGCGCTTCTCGGCGGCGAGCCGGTCGTTCAGGGTCGCGGTCTGGGTGACCTGGCTGGCCGCGAGCGTCTCGAGGTCGGCCTTGGCCTTGGTCGCGGCCGCCCGGGCGCTCTCGGCGCGAGCGAGCGCCACCTCGGCGGCCTTCTTCTTCGCGGTGAAGTCGGCCCGCAACGCCGAGAGCCGGTCCTCGAGCGCGGTGAGGCCGGCCTGTTCGGTGGTCAGGCGCTGCATGGTGCGGTCCTGCACGTCCATCACGGTGTCGACGAGCGCGAGACGGTCGGCGAACTGCTGCGGGTCGGTGGTCGAGAAGGCCATGTCGAGCTGGCCGAAGCCCTGCTCCTGGTAGATCTGCGATGCGAACTGGGCGACTCGGGTGCGGTTCGCGGCGACCGCCGCGGTGGCGGCGGCGAGCTCGCGCTCGCTCTTCTTCTCGTTGGCCTGCGCCACCTCGAGCTCCTGTGCGGCGGCGGTGTTGGCGCGGTCGGCCGCGCCGGCCGCGGCCTGGGCCTTGTCGAGCGCGGTGCGGGCGGCCGGCAGCCTGGACTCGGTCTGCTGGAGCGCACGGTAGGCGGCGGAGAGATCGGCGCTGGTGTCGCCGACCTGGCTCTCCAGGCGCTCCACCTGGGCGTCGACCCGCTTCTTCTCGCGGCCCGGATCCGGTGCCTGGGGCATCGCCTGTGCGGCGGTCGCGAGCAGCGACACCCCGCACGCAGCGGCCAGCGCCAGGGCGGTCGCCCGGCGGACCGTCCCGGCGGAGGCACCGTGGATTCGTCCCATGGTCATCATTGGTAACACGAACCACGTCCACTCCGCATACGCACCGCCGAAAATGCTGCCACCGATGTCCGCACGGCGCAGGCGTTCGGGTCAGACCCGCAGATAGCGGCGCAGGGTGACCAGGCTGGTGAGCACCGCGATGCCCAGCACTCCGGCGAACATCCACGGCGCGACCACCCAGACGTCGGACACCCCGATGAAGGCCTGGCTGAGCGCGATCTGGATGACGCCCTCGTCGAAGACGTACCGCATCAGCGCCACCAGCAGCCCGACCGCGAGGGCGACACCGAGACCGGAGACGATCACCATCTCGGTGACGAACGGCATCCGGATCGTCCAGTTCGACGCGCCGACCAGCCGCATGATGCCGATCTCGCGACGCCGGATGAACGCTGCCTGGCGGATCGTCGTCGCCATGAGCAGCGCGGCGCACGCCGCCATCAGCGCGGCGAGCAGCAGGGCGAAGGCGGTGATCCAGTTGATGATCGTGAAGAACCGGCTGAGCACCGACTCCTGGTCCTGGACGATCGCCACGCCCGGGGCGCCGTCGAACTGCTCGGTGATGGCGCGGAACTTCGTGGGGTCGTCGAGCTGGACCCGCAGGCTCTGCGGGATGTCGCCCACCTCGACGTTCCCCGCCACCGGGCTGTTGCGGAACTGCTCCTTGAAGCGGTCGTACGCCTGTTGCTCGGACTCGTAGAAGACCGC
>JBOFJB010000036.1:0-5235 GCA_051650465.1 Dermatophilaceae bacterium
TCGCCACCGAGAGGATCGTCGCCGTCGGGTCGGCCACGCCCTGCCCGGCGATGTCGGGGGCCGAGCCGTGGACCGGCTCGAACATGCTCGGGTACCGGCGCTCGGGGTTGATGTTCCCGCTCGCCGCCAGTCCGATGCCGCCGGCGATCGCCGCCGCGATGTCGGTGATGATGTCGCCGAAGAGGTTGTCGGTGACGATGACGTCGAATCGGCCGGGGTCGGTAGTGAGGAAGATCGTCGCCGCGTCGACATGCTGGTACGCCGTCTCGACATCCGGGAACTCCGCGCCGACCTCCTCCACGGTCCGCCGCCACAGGTGGCCCGCGTGGGTGAGCACGTTGTGCTTGTGCACCAGCGTGAGGTGCCGGCGGGGCCGCGCCTGGGCGCGGGCGAAGGCGTCACGCACGACACGCTCGACCCCGAACCGGGTGTTGACGCTGACCTCGGTGGCGATCTCGTGCGGCGTGCCGGTGCGGAGCGCACCGCCGTTGCCGACGTACGGGCCCTCGGTGCCCTCCCGAACGACGACGAAATCGATACCGGCCGGCGCGACGTGCGGGACGTCGAGCGGGCTCCGCACACCCGGGTAGAGCCGTACCGGGCGGAGATTCACGTAGTGCTCGAACGCGAAGCGCAGCGGCAGCAGGATCCCCCGCTCGAGCACACCACTCGGCACACTCGGATCCCCGATGGCACCGAGCAGGATGACGTCATGGCCGGCGAGTTCGTCCCGGACCGAGTCCGGGAGGGTTTCGCCGCTGGCGTGCCAGCGGCGAGCGCCGAGGTCGTACTCCGTCGTGCTGACCTTCGGGCCGTCGTCGCCGAGTGCGGCGTCGAGCACCGCCAACCCCTCGGCGACCACCTCGGGGCCGATGCCGTCGCCTCCGATGACGGCGAGGTCGATCGACGTTCGGTTCTCCGCGGCACCGGCGCTGGTCATGACGGCCAGCGTAGGTGGCCCGGCGCACCGATGGACGAGAGGTCCGAAGTGCGGATCGTCGCCGCAATCGAGGACTCGCCGTGGCACGGGTGGCTGACGTCGCCGAGCCCTTCAGGCAGGTCGGCCGTGGTCGACCTATAGTCCGAGAATGGTGCGCTTTGAGGTCCTCACCGCGATCGCAGCCCCACCGCAACGGGTCTTCGACCTCTCGCTAGACATCGACCTCCACACCGCCTCGATGGCTCGCTCCGGCGAGCGTGCGGTCGGAGGCATCACCTCCGGCCGGATGACGCTCGGCGACGCCGTGACGTGGCGAGCCAGGCACGGCGGCATCCACTGGCGAATGACCTCGGTGATCAGTGCGTACGACGCGCCCCGCTACTTCGTCGACGAGCAGGTCGCTGGTCCGTTCGCGCACTGGCGCCACGCGCACCACCTGGACCCGGATGGGAACGACGGGACGATCATGCGCGATGTCGTCGACTTCGCTGCACCACTCGGCCTGCTCGGGGTCCTGGCCGAGCGCATCGTGCTCCGCTGGTACATGCCCCGGCTCATCCGGAGCCGCAACAACCATCTGAAAGCGGTCGCCGAGACATCCTGACGAACTGACTCCTGACCGACCACGACCGAGAGGCCGCCGCGCGGTGAGCGACACCGCCCTGGCGTCATACCAGGTCGACGACACGGACCGACTCGGCGCCGATCTCCTTCTCGATGGCGGCTACGACATCAGCGGGAACGGCACTGTCCATGGTGACCGCGACCAGCGCCCGACCACCGGAGTCCAAGCGCGACACCTGCATCTCGGCGATGTTCACGTCAGCGTCACCGAGCAGCCGGCCGACCACACCCACCACGCCCGGCCGGTCGGCGTAAGAGAAGAACGCCATGTGCTCAGCGAGCGGGATCTCCAGATCGAAACCGTTGATGCCGATGATCTTCTGCACCATCTTGGGACCGGTGAGCGTGCCGGCCACCGACACCACGGTGCCATCACCGAGGGTGCCGGCGAGCGTCGTGACGTTGCGGAAGTCCTCGGAGACCTCCGCGGTGACCAGCCGCGACTCGCAGCCGCGTTCCGTGGCCAGCAGCGGGGCGTTGACGTAGGTGACGGGGTCTTCGGTGATGTCGGTGAACAGTCCTTTGAGCGCGCTGAGTTCCCACACCGAGACGTCGTGCTCGGTGATCTCGCCGCGCACGTCGACGTCGAGCTGCACCGGCACCGAACCGGCGAACGCGGTGAACACCCGGCCGAGTTTCTCGACGAGATCGATGCCGGGGCGGACCTCCTCGGCGACCACGCCGCCGGCAACGTTCACGGCATCAGGGACGAGGTCGCCGCCGAGCGCGAGCCGCACCGACTTCGCCACTGCGACACCGGCTTTTTCCTGCGCCTCCTCAGTGGAGGCGCCGAGGTGCGGGGTGACGACGACCGACTCGAAGGCGAACAGCGGGCTGTCGGTGCACGGCTCGGTGGTGAAGACATCGATGCCGGCGCCGGCGACCCGGCCCTCGGCGATAGCGTCGGCGAGGGCCTCCTCGTCGAGCACCCCGCCGCGGGCGGCGTTGACGATCCGCACCGTCGGCTTGACTTTGGTGAGCGCCTCCTTGCCGATGAGGCCGAGCGTCTCCGGGTTCTTCGGCAGGTGGATGGTGATGAAGTCGCTCTCGGCGAGCAACTCATCGAGGGTGACCAGCCGGGCGCCGAGTTGACCCGCGCGCTGTACCGAGACATACGGGTCATAGGCAAGGATCTCGACGCCGAAGCCCTTGAGCCGCTCCGCGACGAGTTGACCGATGCGGCCGAAGCCGACGACGCCGACCTTCTTCTCGAGCAGTTCGACACCGCCGTACTTACTGCGTTTCCAGGCACCGCCCTTGAGCGCCTCGTTGGCCGGCGCAATGTTGCGGGCGCAGGCCAGGAGCAGGCCGACGGCGAGTTCGGCGGCGCTGGTGATGTTCGAGGTCGGCGCGTTGACGACCATCACCCCGGCCTTGGTGGCGGCGTCGATGTCGACGTTGTCGAGGCCGACGCCCGCGCGCGCGATGACCTTGAGGTTCTTCGCGGCGGCGATCGCCTCGGCGTCCATTTTGGTGGCCGAGCGGACGAGCACGGCGTCAACGCCAGCCAGGGCCGGCAGCAACTGGGCCCGGTCGGCCCCGTTGGTGTGCCGGACCTCGAAGTCGGGGCCGAGAGCGTCGATCGTCGCGGGCGAGAGTTCCTCGGCGAGGAGAACGACGGGTGTGGTCACGGGTAGTTCCTGTCCTTTGGGGATGGGTGTCCTACGCGGGTGAGGAACGGCATCCGGATGCCGCTGCGCCGGGCTCTCCATGATAGGAGGACGACACCTGGCGGGTCGCCCCGCCCAGCATATGCGAGCCGGCTCGGCACCTCAGTCGGCCGGATGACGCCCGCGCACCGCGCAGTCCCCCGCGCGCTCGATCCGGCGCGAGGCGACCACGAGACCGACGAGCACGAGTACGGCGGCCAGCGCCCACCACCACGACCGCCCGCCAGACCAGGCGTCGACCACAGCCAGCCCGACTGACGCATAGAGCGCCGACCAGATCGCGGCACCCACCGCGACGGCGGGCAGGAAGATACGCCACGGCATCCGCAACAGCCCTGCCGCGAAGTTGATCGCGGTCTGCACGCCGACGGTGAGGAAGCCGAGCGCTACCGCCTGTGCCCCGAACCGCCGGACCCAGCCCTCGGCCCGGACGACCAGCGGCCGGTCGAGGCCGTCGGCCCAGCGCGAGCGCGACCCTCCGGCGCGTACCCCGCGGCCGGCAAGGTAGGTGGCGATCCCGCGGACGAACGCACCGACCCAGAGCACGACGACGACCAGCCAGACCGGCCAGCCGTCAAGGATCTCCGCCATCCGCCCAGCCTAGGAGCGGCCCAGCCACCGGGCGCCACCTGACGACACGGGGCAACATGTGGCACGCCTCGACCGCATGCGCTGCGCGTTGCCCCGTGTCGACAGCCGGTCAGCGGGCAGCGGAGCCCTCGACGTAGTCGGTGTCGCGGCCGGTGTCGACCCACGCCATGAGTTTGCGCAGGTCGCGGCCGGTGGCCTCGATCGGGTGCGCGGCGCCCTTCTCGCGCAACGCGGTGAACTCCGGTGCGCCAGCGTCCTGGTCGTCGATGAAGCGCTTCGCGAACGCACCGTTGCGGATGTCCTCGAGCACGGCCTTCATGTTGTCCTTGACCCGACTGTCGATGACTCGTGGCCCGCTCACATAGTCGCCGTACTCGGCGGTGTCACTGACCGACCAGCGCTGCTTGGCGATGCCACCTTCGATCATCAGGTCGACGATGAGCTTGAGCTCGTGCAGGCACTCGAAGTAGGCCACCTCGGGCTGGTAGCCGGCCTCGACGAGGGTCTCGAACCCGTACATCACCAACTGCGAGGCGCCACCGCACAGCACCGCTTGCTCGCCGAACAGGTCGGTCTCGGTCTCTTCGGTGAACGTGGTGCGGATGCCGCCCGCGCGCAATCCGCCGAGGGCCTTGCCGTAACTCTTGGCGAGTTCCCAGGCGGCACCGGAGGCGTCCTGCTCGACCGCGAGCAGCACCGGCACGCCGCGGCCGTCGACGTACTCGCGCCGCACGATGTGGCCCGGGCCCTTGGGCGCCACCATCAGCACGTCAGACCCGGCGGGCGCCTCGATGTAGCCGAAGCGGATGTTGAAGCCGTGGCCGAAGAGCAGCGCCGCGCCGTCGGCGAGGTTCGGCGCGATGTGCTCGGCATAGACGCCGCGCTGGACCTGGTCGGGGGTGAGGATGACCACGAGGTCGGCCTCGCTCACCGCCGCGGCGACGGCCAGGACGCGCAACCCTTCGGCCTCGGCCTTGGCGCGGCTGGCGGACCCCTCGGCGAGCCCGACACGGACGTCGACACCCGAGTCACGCAGGTTCAGCGCGTGGGCGTGACCTTGGCTGCCGTAGCCGATGACGGCGACCTTACGGCCTTGGATGACGGACAAATCGGCGTCGGCGTCGTAGAACATCTCGGCCATGATGTGGTGCTCTCCTTCAGTGGTGGTGACACGTCGGTCGTGGTGACGCCTGGGCGGCGACACCGTGGTGATGACGGCAGGGGCTGCGGTGCGGGCGCCGGGCCTTACGTCGAATCCGGGGCTGCACGTGACGGTCAGGCGCTGCGCAGGGCGCGGTCGGTGATCGAGCGCGGCCCACGGCCGACCGCGACCACGCCGGACTGCACGAGTTCCTTGAGGCCGAACGGCTCGAGGACCTCCAGCAGGGCGGTGAGTTTCTCTGGAGTCCC
>JBOFJB010000037.1:0-3575 GCA_051650465.1 Dermatophilaceae bacterium
CCACGCACCCTCCCGGCCACCCGCCGGCCGGGAGCCGCGAGGTGTTGCGCCTGGCGGTGCCGGCGTTCCTCGCCCTCGTCGCCGAGCCGCTGTTCCTGCTCACCGACTCGGCCATCGTCGGCCGCCTCGGGGTGGCGCCACTCGCCGGGCTCGGTGTGGCCAGTGCGGTACTGCTCACCGCCGCAAACGTGTTCGTGTTCCTCGCGTACGGCACCACGGCCGTGGTGGCCCGCCAACTCGGCGCCGGCAACCGCGACGGCGCGCTCTCCGCCGGAATCGACGGCACCTGGCTCGCCGTCGCCCTCGGTGCGGCCACCGCAGCCGCCGTCGGGCTCGGCGCCGCACCGCTCTGCCGGGCGTTCGGGGCCTCCGACGCCGTCGTCGACCAGGCCGCCACCTACCTGCGAGTCTCGGCGCTCGGCATCCCGGCAATGCTCGTCGTGCTCGCCACCACTGGCGTGTTCCGCGGCCTGCAGGACACTCGCACACCGCTGCTCGCCGCTGTCGGCGGGTTCGGGCTCAACGCCGCGCTCAACCTCTGGTTCGTGCACGGCCTCGGATGGGGCATCGCCGGCTCCGCGTGGGGCACGGTCATCGCGCAGACCTCTATGGCGGTCGGTCTGGTCGCGGTGCTGGTGCGATTCGCCACCCGGAACAGCGTCTCGCTGCGCGCCCACCCCACGCGGGTGCTCGGTGCGGCGCGCGGCGGCATCCCCCTCCTCGTGCGCACCCTCGCGCTGCGAGCGGTGCTCGTGATCACCACCTGGGTCGCCGCTGGGCTCGGTGACGTACCGCTGGCTGCCTACCAGGTCACCGCCACGATCTGGTCCTTTCTCGCGTTCGCCCTGGACGCCATCGCGATCGCCGCACAGGCCCTCACCGGCCGCAGCCTCGGCGCCGGTGACGTGGCCGGCGCGCGCGCGACCACCCGGCTGATGCTGCGTTGGGGCGGGCTCTGCGGAGTGGTCCTTGGCGCCGTCGTCGCCATCCTCGCCCCGGTGCTCGCGCCGTTGTTCACCCCGGATGCCGCGGTGCAGGCCGCGGTCGCCGCCGGGCTCGTCGTCGTGGCGCTCGGCCAGCCACTGTCGGGCTACGTGTTCGTCGTCGACGGCGTGCTGATCGGCGCCGGCGACGGGCGGTGGCTGGCCCGGGCGATGCTCACCACGCTTGCCGCCTACCTGCCGGTGGCGCTCGCCGTGCACCTCGCCGGCGAACGGCTGCTCGACGGCGAAACGCGGCAGGGCCAGGCAACCGCGCTGGTCTGGCTGTGGCTCGCGTTCACGGTGTTCATGGCGGTGCGGGCAGCGCTCATGTGGGCGAGGGTGCGCACCGACCGCTGGATGGTCACCGGGGCCATCCGTTGACGTCGGCGTCGGCCCCGGCGGGTCCGCTCCATCCGAACCCGAGGGTTCCGGGATGAGGCGGTGCGGCGTCAACGGTTGACGTTCACCGTCGCGGTGCCGAGCACCGCTCCGGTGGAGGCGACCAGCGGCACCGTGCCCACCAACGTCCGGCCGGATGCCGCACTCGCCCGGGGAGTGACCGTGCCCGAGACCGTGACGGTGCCGGCAGTGGGGATGGCGAGCGCGGTGTTGCGCACGTCGATGCTGCCGAGCGAACTGGCGGTGAACACGTCGAGGTAGTCGAATGCGGTGGTTCCGGCGGGCACGTCGTAGCCCTCGACGACCACGCGGTACGTACCGCTGGGACGGTCGAGCAGCACCGCCTCCTCAGCATCGCCGTCGGCGTCCTGACCCACCAGGGTGCTGCCCTGGTAGACCGCCAGGTCGAGATCGGCGCCACGGTCGGCCGGGTTGCCGATCGCCACCTCGAGCCGGCTCGACCCGGTGGGCACGGCCACGGTGAACTCCGTTGTCGCACCGTCGGCCACGGCCGGCCGGGCGATGCGGGACGACCCGAGGGTCGCATCCTGCGGGGTCACGGTGACCGGCCCGAAGTCGTTGCGCACCCGGATCGGGGCGATCGCCCTCGCCGTTCCGACGGCGGTGGTGACGTTCTGCGTCGCCGGAGTCACCGTGGCGCCCCGCAGTGATGCGGTGAGCGTGTACCCGCTGGTGAGCGCGGATGATGTGCGGCTCGCCTCGACGAACACCTCCCACACCCCGGGGATCGGGTCGGTGTAGGCCCGGGCGGTCGCCGGGCAACTGGACGCTAAGCCCGTGTAGCACTGCGTGGTCGCGGTGGTGTCCACCGGCACGCCGTACGGGTCGACCGCGATCCAGCGGACCTGGTGGCCGGTGGCGATCCCGGAGAGACCCACCTGTAACAGGTCCGCACCCGGGGGCACGGTGACGAAGTGCCGCCGGTGGAGGGTGCGCTCGGTCGACCCGGTCCAGGTACGCGAGTACGTCGGGCCGGGCAGGCTCTCGGCCGCGACCACGGCGAGCATCACCCGATGGTCGATGAGCGGCGTGGCCGGGTCGTCGATGTGCAGGACCGCCGAGTGCAGGCCCGGGGTGGTCGGCGCCGCGGTGACCCGGATCGACCGCTCGACGCTGCCGACGACCGCGGTCCGCGGGGCCGAGAACGTACCGTCGTTGCCGACGATGCTCACCCGATGGGTCAGCCAACGGCCTCCTGAGGTGCGCGCGACCTTGACGTCGTACACCCGCAACTCGCCGACCGCGATCCCGCCGGCCCCGGGCTCGCACCGGTTGAACAGGCCGCTGCCCTGGTTGGGCACCGCGAGCAGGTCGCTGATCGGCGTGCACACCGGTGCCCGAGTGGCGAACGTCGGAGTGGCCGGCCGGGCAGCGAGCAGGGCCCACGCGCCCGGGACATCGACCACGCCGTTGCCCTGAGAGGCCGCCTCCACACCGGCGATGACGTCGGCCGCGGTGTACATCGACTCGCGCAGTTGGCGCGGCGAGACCGGGGTGGCGGTGGCGGTGGCCGCCGAGAGCAGCAATGCCGCCGACCCGGCCGCTTGCGGTGCGGCCATCGAGGTGCCGTTGAACATCGCGTAGCCCAGCGGCAGCGAGTACCCGGCGGCGATGTCGGGCTGCTTCCGCCACTGCGGCACAGTGGAGATCGCCGAACCCGGCGCGACGACGTTCGGTTTGAAACCGCCGTCCTCGGCCGGCCCGCGCGAGGAAAAGCCGTGCAGCGACAGGTGCGGCGAGACCGTCGTCCCATAGTTCGAGAGCCAGGTCGCTTTGCTGACCGACGCGCCCACCGCCACCACGTCGGTGGCCACCGACGGGTCGCCGACCGTGTTCAACCCGGGGCCGTCGTTACCTGCCGCGACGACGATCTGCACACCGAACTCCTCGATCAGTGCGTCGTACAGCCGAGCCCGGGCGTTGTTCCCGTCGTTCAACGCCGGCAGGCCGCTGATCGACATGTTGACCACGTCGACGTCGCGGTTGGTGACGAGGTCGACCATCCCGTCGGTGAGCGCTGCCGCGGTGCAGTTGCCTCCCCAGGTGCAGGCCCGCGAGGACACCAGCGTCGCGCCCGGGGCCTGGCCGTCCATCGACCCACCGAACAGGTCATTGCCCGCGGCGATGCCGGCGACGTGGCTGCCGTGGGCGTCCTCGACGAGGCCGATGTTG
>JBOFJB010000038.1:0-7637 GCA_051650465.1 Dermatophilaceae bacterium
TGTCGAAGCGCCGGGCGTACTCGACGCTGCGCAGGTGCAGCACCTTAGAGCCACATGCCGCGAGTTCGAGCATCTCCTCGGCGGAGACTCGGTGAAGTTTGCGCGCGGTCGGCACGATGCGGGGGTCGGCGGTGAAGACACCGTCGACGTCGGTGTAGATCTCGCAGACGTCGGCGGCCAGCGCGGCGGCCAGCGCGACCGCGGTGGTGTCCGTGCCGCCCCGGCCCAGCGTGGTGATCTCTTTCGTGTCCTGGCTGACGCCCTGGAACCCGGCGACGATGACGACGTGCCCCTTGCCGAGCGCCTCGGTGATGCGGCCCGGGGCGATGTCGATGATCTTCGCCTTGCCGTGCACGGCATCGGTGATGACGCCCGCCTGGCTACCAGTGAACGAGCGGGCGCTGTAGCCGAGGTCGGAGATGGCCATGGCGACCAGCGCCATCGAGATCCGTTCACCGGCGGTCATCAGCATGTCCAACTCGCGCGGCGGCGGAACGGGGCTGACGTCGTTCGCGAGATCGAGCAACTCGTCGGTGGTGTCGCCCATGGCCGAGACGGCGACGACGACGTCGTTGCCACACTTCTTGGTCTCCGCGATCCGCCGGGCGACCCGCTTGATGCTCTCCGCGTCGGCGAGCGAGGAGCCACCGTACTTCTGGACGACTATCGGCACTGACGGTCCTGTGGGCTCAGACGGGAAGGGTGACCGACATGGTATCGACCCGATACGGACCGCCAGCGCAGCGCCCGGAGCATGCGGCCGGCAGCGGCCGGCAGCGGCCGGATGCGGCCGGATGCGGCCGGATGCGGCCGGCTCGGCATCCGGCACGCCGCCGGGGACACCGCGCCGGGTTGGTCGTCCTATCGACCACCCCCACCTCGGACGTTTGGTCACCGCGCGACCAACCGGCCCGCACGGACCTGCATGCCGGGCCAGACTATGAGCACGCCGCAGCACACCCTGCACGCTCCGGCCACCCTGCACAGATGCCCTCCGGACGCGACGAGTCCGGGGGGCATCTGGGTGACTGGCCCGCGTGACCTGGGCCCGGCCCTGGTCACGCCGCGGCACGACGTGCATGCGTGTTCGCCGCCGTCCACGGAATCCTCACCCGGGCCGCGGCACCACCGTCGCCGCCAGCCTCAGCGGCCCGATTTAACCGCGACACCAGGCGCTGCACGGTCCGCCTCGGGCGAGCACACCGACAGGTAGTGCCAGGTCACCTGAGGTGACGGCCGTCGACGAGGTGGTCGTGCGGGCGACCTCGGTGGGTCGCAGCTGTTCCGGGCGTTCTGGATGCACGACGGCCGGGTGGCGGCGGCCAAACATGCCAACGGCTGGGACGCCACCGAGGCCCTCAAGGATGCCGTACGCACCGGCGACCTTCCCTCGGAGACGTGACCTCCGCCGCCGCGTACAACAGAGGGCTGGGCTCCCCTGTGGACAGCGGGGTGCGGCCTTGACGTCGCTCTCTAAGAGTGTTGTCGTGAGCATGAGCCTTGCGCACGACCCGAACGTAAACTTCGATCGCCCGCCGGTGATCGACGTAGCGCTGAGCGCTCAGTTCATGCCCATCGCCGGTCTGGCGAGCTACCGCTCCGGTCCGCTCTACGACGAGTGGCGAGCCGAGTACCCACGGGTGGTGCAGCAACCCGAGCTTCCGCCCATGCCGTCCCTCGATGCGGATACCGGCGGCATCTTCATCCAGGCCGCCTGTGGTTCGAAAGCGGCGACCGTGCGCGGCTGATCCAGCTCCAAGCCGACCGCCTGACGTTTAACTGGCGGCGTACCGACGAGGTGCAGGTGTATCCCCGATACCCGGCGGTTCGGGACGCATACGCCCAGGCCTGGCAGACCCTCGAGAGTGCTCTTGGTAAAGAGGCTCCGCAACTGGCGCAGATCGAGGTGACCTACGTGAACACGGAGTCGCTGCCGCCGAACGAAGTGCTGCTGGGGTGGGACAACCCGCTCTGTCGCCAGCAAGACGGGCACTTCACCGCCAACTTCGATGAGCCGACCAGGCTCGAGTCGGCAACGCAGGCACGCAGACAGACTGCGGTGGCAGGCGTCTACGGGGAACGGCCAGAGACCCAGTGGACGTTGACCGTGAGGGCGCAACCCGCAGACATGTCTGACCCGATGAGTGCGATTGACGCCGCGCGGGCTGCGGTAGTTACTAGATTCAAGGACATTACATCGCCGGAGATGCACGAGAGATGGGGCGAGTTAAGTTGACGGCAGTTGCGCATGTCGGAACCCCCTAGGCCACGTCTACGGCGGTCGGTGCACTCCACCCATCCCGCTCGCCGGTCGGTCACGATGATCCGACGCACTGGCCGGGTGAGGCTCATCGCCCCGAGGCCGCGAGAGTCCTGCGGAGGCTCACCAGCGGCGAAGGCTGGGAGGTGGATCCTGGCGCTCTACGTCTTGGGTCCTCGCTTCTGGCTGCACTCTGGGACGCCGCCGACTCGGGCCGCGATGACCTAGTGCGTGGATCCTTCCTTCTGCCTCAACTCTTCCCTGTCGGCAACGGAGAGTTCCAGTTGGAGTGGCATGCCGGCGCAAGGCACATCGAGATCGTCGTTCACGCGGATGGCGTCGTCGGTGTGTACGCCAGCCGGGGCGGTGATGAGGTCGACATCGAGGTTACGCCGTCTCGAGTGCCCATCCCGCGCGCCGTGGTCGACACGCTGGGCCAGATCACCGACGACGTCTGGGCCGCCCACGCTCCCGTTCACTGAGGTTCGGTTGGACTCTCATCGACGCATCGTGAGGACCCCGAACTTTCTCAGGCATGACCAGGCCACCCAGCAGATCACCGGACCGTCCTCGGCTGCCTTCCTGCCTGGGCGAGATGAAGACGGGCTTTCCGTGTATCGCACAGAGCAACTGGTGCAGGCCGGCTACGGCCTATCCCACGTAGCCGGCGGCGGGGACCAAGCCAGCAGTGGCCGATGCGGTCGTCGCAGATCAGGGCTTGGGCATCTCCCCTGACCCCCAACCGGCTCCCGCCGATGTCGGCTCCGCCCACGCACTTCTCACGGGCTGGGAGAATCGCTCGAACAAGCAATGACGGGCCATCAGCCGGGCACTTGCCGATGACGCGGTCTGCACACATCCTCACCGCGACTGGTCGGCGGTGTCCGTCAGCGCCTAGCGCGGACGACCTCGGCTTCCCCCGGCCGCCAATCAGCGACACTCCGGTCAGCGATGATGAAGCCGTGCCGATCATGCTCCTCGTCATCGGAGCCGCCCTCACCGCCGTCGGGCTGGCTTTGATCCCGCTCCCCGGGCCCGATGCACTCGTCCTGACCGTCGCTCTGCCGGTCCTCGTCGTCGGCGGATGGCTGCAGATGGCGGAGCGCCGGTCGCGGCGCGGCTCTTGACACACCGCCTCTGACGGCTGATCAACCGCTGCTGGGCGGGCACACCGACAGGGCGACGGCAGGGCACCGGTGGGTGGGTACGTCATCCGCCGTGGTCACCCGGACCGAGCCACATCGCCACCACCGCGCCCAACGACGAGCGGCAGGTCAGATGGCGCCACGCAAAGCCCGGCGCGCTCGTGCACCCACCAGGTGAGCAGGTCGCGTGCCGCGGCGTCGGGGTCGGTGCGCCGCGACGCCGACGACATCGAGAACGGTGTCGACGCGGCACCGGCTGCCTCCGGCACACCACGCACGTCGTCATCCGTCGCTCCGACACCGGTATGGGAGAACGACAGCGCACGCAGCACGGCCGCCTCGGGCTCGGCAGCGTCTCGACCACGGACCAGCGGCTGCTCAGGGGTGGAGCGCGTCGAACTGGGCCTCGGCGACGGTGTCGACATCGGCATCAAGACGCACGTGCGCGAGCAACGCCTGGACCACGCGCAGCGCGGATGCCGCCCGCTCACCCCAGTGCGACAGATAACTGAACTGCCACCACCACAGCGCCTCGACCGGCCGGCCGCCGTCGTGGTGCACCAAGCCGTGGCCGAGCGCGGACGCGACATCGACGAGGTCGTTCGACACCGACCCGACGCCGAGTTCAGGAGTGGTGACCGGGTCGACGACGTCGGCGTACTCGTCGAGACCGTCGAACAGGTTGGCCAGGCTCTCGCGCAGCGAGTCGTACTCGGGGTCGGGCCCAGGGTCGGCCTCGAAACGGGCGACCGGCACGACATCCTCGACCGCGCCGAGCCGGGCTCCCATGGCAAGCACCTGCGAGAGCGCGAGCAACACCATCGGCAGCGCGGCCCCGGGCGCGGCCCCGGCGGCGACCTCGCGCACCGTATGCAGGTAGAGCCGGGCGCCCGCGGCTGACTCCTCGGCGAGCGCCAGCCACGTGTCGTCGCCGGTCACCGGCTCGGGCACCAGGTCAGACATCGAGCAGCCTCCGCCCCTCGAAGGCCCGCCCCAGGGTGACCTCGTCGGCGTACTCGAGGTCGCCCCCCACCGGTAACCCGGACGCGAGCCGGGTGACCCGCAGCCCGACGTCGCGCAGCATCCGCGACAGGTAACTGGCGGTGGCCTCACCCTCGAGATTGGGATCGGTGGCGATGATGACCTCTGCCACGGTTCCGTCGGCGAGCCGGGTGAGCAACTCGCGCACCCGAAGGTCGTCGGGGCCGATCCCGTCGATCGGGCTGATCGCCCCGCCGAGCACGTGATACCGCCCGCGGAACTCCCGGGTGCGCTCGATCGCGACGACATCCTTGGGCTCTTCGACGACACAGATCGCGCGCTCATCGCGGCGCGGGTCGGCGCAGATCCGACACCGCTGCCCCTCGGCGACGTTGAAGCACACCTCACAAAACCGCACCCGCACCTTGACCTCAGTGAGCGCGCTGACCAGGCGTTCGACATCGGCAGAGTCGGACTGGAGCAGGTGGAACGCCAGCCGCTGGGCACTCTTGGGCCCGATGCCCGGCAGACGGCCGAGTTCGTCGATGAGGTCCTGCACCGCGCCTTCGTACACACCGGGGAGCCTACGTCGTACAGCCCGTCCTGGGGGGACACCGCATGCCCTCGTCGCGCGATCACCGGATGACGCGATGGCCGGATGACGCCGTCAGGGACCGACAGCCCCGGCGGAACCCGGCGGCAACTCGTTGTAGTGGTCGACGCGCTGCTGGCCGGTGAGGTCGGCGATCGCGTCCATCACAGCGTCGGTGAGTTCCCGACGTGCGCGACCGGCCGGCATCCCGGCGTACTGCGCCGGCGAGATCGGTGCGCCGAACCGGACGGTGACCTTGGCCAGCCGTGGCCGAGTGGACCCGATCGGTTGCACCTCGTTGGTGCCGACCAGGCCCACCGGCACCACCGGCACCCCGGCGGTGAGGGCAAGCCAGGCGACGCCCGTGCGCCCGCGGTACAGGCGGCCGTCGCGCGACCGGGTGCCCTCGGGGTAGATGCCGAACACGCGGCCGGCACGGAGCACCACCAGGCCGGCGTCGAGCGACTCTTGGGCGGCTCGCGAGGAATAGCGGTTCACCGGCACCGCCTCGAAACCCTCCAAGAAACCCCGTCGCATTGCGCCGCCGATACCGGTGCCGGTGAAGTACTCGGCCTTGGCGAGGAAACTCACCCGGCGCGGGGAGGCGATCGGGATCGCGAAAGAGTCGATGAACGAGAGGTGGTTGCTCGCGAGGAGGACGCCGCCGGACGGAGGGACATGCTCGGTGCCGACGATGGTCGGCCGCCAGAGCACCTTGGTGATGGGCACCGTGACGGCCTTGCTGGCCTGGTAGGCGAGGCTCATCGCGGGTCCTCGGCGACCACAGTGCCTCCGAGGATCCGCTGGACGACCGGGACTCCGGTATCGCCGGCCCCGTCGACCGCCTCGTCGTCGGGGCTGATCGCGCTGTCGTCGATCACGGCTGGCACGACGACCGACTCGGCGGCGACCGCGGCCCGGGCCCGCTCGAGCGGACTCGACTGCGCAGATCGCGAGCCGGTCGATGCGGCGTCTGTCTCGCGACCGGTACCAGGTGGTGGACCGGTGGTCGGGGATGGCGATCCGGCGGATGTCGATGACCGCCCAGGTCTGTCCGAGCCTCCGAGTGCGACCGAGGGCGGGGCGCCGGCTGGCGGGCCGCCGGCTGGCGGGGCACCGGCTGGCCGTGGCCCAGCGACCGCAGGGGTGGTCGGCTGGATGCCGGCGGTCTGGGAAGTACCAGCCGCCGGGGATGTCCTGCTCGACGAGTCACCGGACGGTGCGGGCGCAGCGGACAGCGCCACCGCGTCATCGGGCCGAGCCTCGACCCGGGCCTCGAGCCCGAGGACATCGACGAGCGCCTGGCGCACGTAGTCCGCATGTGACCCACGCCGGAACGCCTCGGCGAGACCGGCCGTGGCCACCGTGAGCGCGACCCGCTCGCCGTCGTAGTCGGCGACCTGCGCGTTTTGCGACACGAGGGTCCAGGTCGTGCGGCGTAGTTCGCCGAGCCGAGCGATGACGTCGGGCCAGGACCGACGCACCGCGTCGGTGTCCAGCCGGCCCGGTTCGGCGTCCGGCCGGCCCGGTTCGGCGTCCGGCCGGCCCGGTGCCGCGGCCGCCGACGACGAACCGGCCGATGCCCGTGCGGCATCCGCGACGCCTCGTGGCAGCGGGTCGCCCGGACCGGCCCGACCATCGGGTTCTGCGTCATCCATCTCCGCTGTCGCCAGGTGGAGGGGCTCGGCGGACGAAGAACCACTGGCGTCATCCGGCTCGACGGGGCGCCCCGGGTCGGCAAGCAACCCCGGGTCGGCGGGCAACCCCCGGTCGGCAGGCGACGGGACACCGGACGACGGCGGACCAGCCACGACGGCATCGACCTGACCCTGCGTCGACCTGGCCGAGGCGCTCGGCACGCCGCCGACGTCGAGACGCCGTTCGAGCCGGTCCAGGCGAGCCGCATACCCCTGCTCCCCGCCGGCACCAGGTAGCAGCACCCGGGCGATGATGAGTTCGAGGTGGAGGCGCGGCGCCGTCGCACCAGTCATCTCGGTGAGGCCGGTGTTGGCGATGTCGGCCGCCCGGGACAGCGCACCCGACCCGAAGGCCGCCGCCTGGTGCCCCATCCGGGCGAGTTGATCCTCCGGGTGGTGCCGAAGGACAGCGGCAGCACCGTCACCGACGGCCTGCACGATGATGAGGTCGCGGAGTCGCTCGAGGAGATCCTCGACGAAGCGCCGCGGGTCGAGACCGGTCTCGACCACTCGGTCGACCGCCCGGAACGCCGCCGCCGCGTCACCGGCGGTGAGCGCGTCGACGGTGGCGTCGAGCAGTTCGCCGTCGGTGAACCCGAGCAGGGCGGCAGCCGACTCATAGGTGAGGCCGGTGTCGCCGGAGCCGGCGATCAGTTGGTCGAGCACCGAGAGCGAGTCACGCACCGACCCGCCGCCCGCGCGCACGACGAACGACAGCACACCCGGCGCCACCGCGACCCCCTCCTGGGTACACAACTCGTCGAGGTAGGCCTGGAGCCGCGCCGGCGGCACCAGCCGGAACGGGTAGTGGTGGGTGCGCGAACGGATGGTGCCGATGACCTTCTCGGGCTCGGTGGTCGCGAACACGAACTTCACGTGCTCGGGCGGCTCCTCGACGATCTTGAGCAGCGCGTTGAAGCCCTGCGGCGTCACCATGTGCGCCTCGTCGATGATGTAGACCT
>JBOFJB010000039.1:0-4457 GCA_051650465.1 Dermatophilaceae bacterium
ACGACCACCACCCCGGTATCGACCTCATCCTCCCTGACATGGCGCCGATCGCCGACCGCCTCGACGACATCCAGGCGATCGTGCTCACCCACGGTCACGAGGACCACATCGGCGGGGTGCCGTACCTGCTGCGGATGAAACCGGACATCCCGCTCGTCGGCTCGACGCTGACCCTGGCGCTGGTCGAGGCCAAACTCAAGGAGCACCGCATCACGCCGTACACGCTCGGGGTGCGCGAGGGCGACCGCGAACGGCTCGGCGTCTTCGACTGCGAGTTCGTGGCGGTCAACCACTCCATCCCGGATGCGCTCGCGGTCTTCGTGCGCACCCCCGGCGGCGCCCTGTTGCACACCGGTGACTTCAAGATGGACCAGCTGCCGCTGGACGGCCGGCTCACCGACCTGCGCGCGTTCGCTCGGCTGGGGGAGGAGGGTGTGGACCTCTTCCTCACCGACTCCACCAACGCCGAGGTGCCGGGGTTCACCACCACCGAACGGGAGATCGCGCCGGCCATCGACAAGGTGTTCCGGGATGCCCGGCGGCGGATCATCGTCGCGTGTTTCTCTTCGCACATCCACCGGGTGCAGCAGGTGCTCGACGCCGCCGAGAAAGCCGGCCGCAAGGTCGCGATGATCGGCCGGTCGATGGTGCGCAACATGAGCATCGCGGCCGAGTTGGGGTACCTGCACGTGCCGGACGGGGTGCTGGTCGAGGTCAAGGTGCTCGACGACCTGCCCGACTCGCGGGTCGTGCTCATCTGCACCGGGTCGCAGGGTGAGCCGATGGCGGCACTGTCCCGGATGGCGAACCGCGACCACCGGATCGAGGTCGGCGAGGGCGACACCGTGCTGATGGCGTCATCCCTCATCCCCGGCAACGAGAACGCGGTCTACCGGGTGATCAACGGGCTGATGCGGCTCGGGGCGGATGTCGTGCACAAGGGCAACGCGCGCGTCCACGTATCCGGCCACGCCAGTGCGGGCGAGTTGCTCTACTGCTACAACATCGTGCGCCCGCGCAACGTGATGCCGGTTCATGGTGAGTGGCGGCACCTCGTCGCCAACGCCGACCTCGCCGTGGCTACCGGAGTGCCGCGGGAGAACGTGGTCGTCGTCGAGGACGGCGTCGTGGTCGACCTGGTCGATGGCGTGGCCCAGATCGCCGGGGCGGTGCCGTGCGGGTACGTCTACGTCGACGGCTCCTCGGTCGGCGAGGCCGACGAGGCGCTGCTCAAGGACCGTGCCATCCTGCGCGACGAGGGCTTCATCTCGGTGACCGTCGTGGTCGATTCGATGACCGGCAAGGTGATCGCCGGTCCCGAGATCACCGCGCGCGGGTTCGTCGAGGACGAGGCCGTGTTCGACGAGATCATCCCGCAGGTGACCCAGGCGTTGGATGCCGCGACCTCCACCGGCAACACCGACCCGTACCAGCTCCAGCAGGTGGTGCGCCGCACGGTCGGCGGCTGGGTCGGCCGGAAGATCCGGCGCCGCCCGATGATCATCCCCGTCGTCGTCGAGGCGTGACCGGTCGGCCCACGCGGCGTCCCGTCCATCGTCCTTCAGCCAGAACATCGGGTCAGCCGGTGGTGACAGGCACCGATGCCGGATCGAAGCCAGGGATGGTGAGAGTTGCGGCGGTGGTGCCGGCGGGGAGCGCCTCGTAGTGCGCAGACACCCATACCCCTTCGGGGCCGAGCCTGCGGATCAACGCCGTGCACACGCACTCCTGGGCCAGTACCGCCTCGCCGTAGCGGTAGTTGCCGGGGTAGAACGTGCGACCCCCAGCCGTGAGCTTGATGCCGTCGACCGACCCTCCGTTGTCGTCTGCCTCGAACGCGCTGACCTGCGGGCTGACGCTGTCGCTCGAACTGAGACGCAGCAGCAGCACGGCCGACGCGCCCTCGACGCTGAGCCGGACCACCTCGGCCTTGCCGGGGACCGCCGGGCCACTGTTCGGCTTGACCGTGCCCGTGAGGGTGGCGACGGGGTCCGACTCACCGAAGGCGAGGACCTTGTCGGCGGTGGCTCCGAGGGTGTCGGCCGGCTTCTCAGTACTGCTGCCGGACGGGCTCGAGCCGCCGCCTGAGGTGGGGGGTGTGGTCTGGGCCGGGTCGCCTTCGCAGGCGACGAGGCCCGTGCCGCCGCCGAGGACCACCGCCGTCAAGGCGGCTACGGGCAGGAGCCGGCGAGCAGTCGAGCGGGCAGCCATGTCAGGGCCCCTTCGGGACGAAGTCGATCGAGACCCGGCGGTTGAGGGCCTTGCCCTTGGGGGTCTTGTTGGAGGCCACCGGCACGTTCTCGCCCTTGCCCTGGGCGATGAGCCGGACCTGGACGGTGAGCCGGGGCTTCAGCGCCGTCAGCACGGCCTGCGCCCGACGTTGCGAGAGCGCCTGGTTGTAGTTGGGGGAGGCGTCCGAGTCGGTGTGACCGGCGATCGTCACGGTGTCGCCCGCCTTTGCACTGGTGTTGATGGAGCGTGCCGCGTCGGCGATCACGGCCGCCGCTCTAGGGGTGATGGTGGCCTGGTCGACAGCGAAGAGCACGTCGGCCGACAGGTTGAGGGTCACCTTGGCGGACTGCCGCTCCTGGGTGAGAGCCCCGTCCTGGCTGCCCTGACGCGTGGTCAGGGGATAGATCGCCTTCTGGGGCTCGAAGGAGGAGGCGACGGCAGCCAGGTCGATCTCGGGCCACTCCTGCCCCAGCTGGATGGTGCGCTCCTCAGCGGGTGCGGCCGGCTCCAGCACGCCGTCCTCGACGGGGACGCCCTGAACGATCGACCCAAACCCCAGCTTGACGTCCACCGTCGTGACGCCGGCGGGCAGCTCGGGCACGACGGCGAAGAGCACGTTGACCTCGCCCTTGTTACCGGTCAGTGTCTTGGACTTGCTACAGATGCAGGCCTCGTCCTTGTCGGTGATGAGCGGCTCGTAAACCTTGCGGCCCACGGCGTCGATGACCGAGACGTTGCGCGGCTCGCCCTTGGTGCCGTAGCGGTCGTAGGCGAACCAGTTGGGCCACAGGCCTGTACCACCGCTCAACCCGTCCTTGGCCGCGCTGTTCGGGACGCCGACCGACCAGTAGAGCACCGTGCCCTTCGGGACCCGTCGCACCCCGTGGACGGAGGCGACGACGTCGCCACGGCCGGCCTGCTGCGAGACGCTGATGAGGGTCTGCCCGAGGACCGGGACGTCCTCGACCACGACCTTGGCGTCGCGCGGGTCGGTCTGTGCTGAAGGAGCCGCTGCGGCCGGTGCTCCCACGAGGACCGTCGCGAAGAAACCCAGGCTGACGACCCCGCACCCCGAGAACACAGTTCTCCTTCTCATGGCGCCGATCCTAGGTTCTGCCGGGCAGAGGGAATGGTAGACCGTTGCAGTGTGAACGCTGGATGCGCGACGGCGCGGCTGCTCCTGGCTGCTTACGCGCTCCTTGAGCGCTGCCGCGTCCATCGGTCGCCCTACCCGTAGATGGTGACCACGCCGGTGCTGCGCCGTGCGGCTCCGGTGATGCCGTCGAGGATCTCCCAGAGGTCCTCCTCGGTGTCGTCATCCGGTTCGAACGCCTCGATCCGTTCGGCCGCCTCCTGGCACTCGTCCACCGTCAGCCACCCGAGCCTGGTGTCGTCGACCATCGTCAGGGTGTCGAGTTCGCGCCAGATGAGGTGTTCCGTGGCAGCCTCGCCGATGATCGCGGCGACATCCCGCCCGAGCAGTTCCTCCCGGAACCACTCGCCTCCGGACGAGGTGTGCCCGGCCGAACTGGTGTACGTCCCCAGCGTCTGGACGACGAGGGCGACGTAGTTCGCGAGATACCCGCCGATGTTGCCGCCCTCGCCGTCGGCGAGCGCCCCGGCGATCGTCGCTGCGAGCGTGTCCCACCGCTGGATGGCCTCCTCCAGGACCGTGTCGTTCGGGTGAATGCGGATCGTGGATGACGCCAGCGTCGGCGTGCGCAACTCGCTGACCAATGCGTCGACGTCGAGGGCGTATGCCGACCAGGTGTAACTCATGGTGCTCCTTCGGTAATGCGGGGACTCCCGCTGGTTGATGAATTCTGTTGGGGTGGTGAGTTTTCGGGTGCTGCGGACCTCGTCGTGGCCTACGTCACGGGACTGGCACCTCTCACGGTGTGGGCCTTGCGCGCCGCGCCGCCCTGCCATTGTGGCCGCGATGTTTCGTGCGTCGCGTCGGGCCGACGCTCACGGCGCGGCGACCGACGGTCAGCGATCTCACGAGGACCGGCTGCGTTGCAGACGCTCGCGCCAGGTGCGCCGGTGTGGTGACTGGCGAGTAGCGAGGATGTCTGTCGGGATGTCGGGCAGGTCGGGGGTGGGGGTGAGGCCGTGGTCGGTGGCGGCGAGCATGATGCCGATGCCGTAGCGGTCGAGCACGTAGAACCAGGTGCGGCGGTTCTGCACGGAGCGCCTGCCGTGCTTCATCAAGAACTGCGAGCGGG
>JBOFJB010000040.1:0-1956 GCA_051650465.1 Dermatophilaceae bacterium
CCATGGCCCGGATTGCCGCGGAACGTCCGGAACACGTCCTGCTCAGCGCGTTCACCGGGTCGGAGCGCAAAGACCCCGGGTTCACTCAGGAGTGGGCAAGCGGCGTCGACACCACCGTACGGTCACTGCGCGAGCAGAAGACCCCGGTCACCGTGCTGGCCGACACCCCCTACCCCGGCACCGACATCCCCGACTGCCTCGCCTCGAACGTCGCCGACGCGCGCCGCTGCGCCGTGCCGCGCGTGACCGCCCTCAGCGACCTGCCGCGCCGCAGTGCGACCGCTCGTGCGGCACAAGCCGCCGGAGCCACCGTGGTCGACCCGACACCGTGGTTCTGTACCGCCACCTCATGCCCGTCGGTGGTCGGCACGACCGTGGTCTACAGCGACAACAGCCATATGAGCGCCACGTGGTCGCTCGCGTTGCGCCGATTGCTCGCCGACCAGTTGGACCGGGCCAACCCCGGTCTGGCCCGCTCGTCCGGCTAGCGCAGCCGACCCGGCAGCCCAGTCCGGCTCGGCTGCCGGGACGGCGCCCTCAAGGTGTGCCGTCCGACAACACCCAGTCAGGCTTCGCTGAGTTGTGCGGCGTGCAACCGGGCGAACGCGCCTCCCGCGCAGAGTAGTTCGGCATGCGATCCGCGTCCGACGATGCGGCCATGCTCCATCACCAGGATGACGTCGGCGTCGCGAATGGTCGAGAGCCGATGCGCGATGACGAAACTCGTGCGATCGGAGCGCAGCGCCGTCATCGCCTGCTGCACGAGCAGTTCGGTGCGGGTATCGACCGACGAGGTGGCCTCGTCAAGGACGAGCAGCAGCGGTGCGGCGAGGAACGCCCGGGCGATGGTGACGAGCTGGCGCTCACCCGCGCTGATGTTGCCGGCCTCGGAGTCGAGCACCGTCTCGTAGCCGTCGGGCAGGGACTGCACGAACCGGTCGACATAGGTCGCGCGGGCCGCGGCAAGCACCTCGTCGTCGGTGGCACCGGGGCGGCCGTAGGCGATGTTGTCGCGGATGGTGCCACCGAACAGCCAGGTGTCCTGCAGCACCATGCCGATACGCGAACGCAGGTCATGCCGGGTGAGTTCGGTGATGTCGGCCCCGTCGAGGGAGATCCGTCCGCCACCCAGCTCGTAGAAGCGCAGCAGCAGGTTGACCAGGGTCGTCTTGCCGGCACCGGTCGGACCGACGATGGCCACGGTCTGACCCGGCTCGACGACCAGGTCGAGGTGCTGGATGAGCGGCCGATCAGGCGTGTAGGAGAACGACACATCGTCGAACACCACACGGCCGCAGGGCTGCTCGATCTGCACTGGCCGGCCGGCATCCGGCTCCTGTTCCTGCGCGTCGAGCACCTCGAAGACCCGCTCGGCCGAGGCGACCCCGCTCTGCACGAGGTTGGCCATCGAGGCCACCTGGGTCAGCGGCTGGGTGAACTGACGCGAGTACTGGATGAAGGCTTGCACCTCGCCGACGGTCATCGCCCCGGTGGCCACGCGCAGCCCGCCGACCACGGCGATGGCCACGTAGTTGAGGTTCCCGATGAACATCATCGCCGGCATGATGACGCCGCTGACGAACTGGGCGCGCAGGCTGGCGTCGTACAGTTCGCCATTGCGGGCGGCGAACTCGCGGCCCACCTCCTCGCGCCGGCCGAACACGGTGACCAGGTCGTGGCCGCTGAAGGTCTCCTCCACGGTGGCGTTGACCTGCCCGGTGCTTCTCCACTGCTGGACGAAGTGCCGCTGCGAGCGCTTTCCGATGACGGCCGTCACCAGCATTGTCACCGGGATCGTGACGAGCGCGATCAGGGCGAGCAACGGCGAGAGCCAGAGCATCATGCCGACCATCGCGAGCACGGTGAGCAACGAGGTGAGCAGTTGGCTGAGCACCTGCTGCAGGCTCTGCGCGATGTTGTCGATGTCGTTCGTCACCCGGCTGAGCAACTCGCCAC
>JBOFJB010000041.1:0-2094 GCA_051650465.1 Dermatophilaceae bacterium
GCAGGATGCCGCCGACCAGCGCGATCAGGCCGGGCGCGAGCCAGCCCCACAGCCGGTCGGTGGGCCGGTATCCGAGCAGGCGGGATCGCAGCTCCTCGGTCCGGGTCACCGCGTCATCCTAGGTGTGCCGCCCGAGCCGAGTTGGGCCACCACAATGGACGGATGGATGTGGTGACCCGCCGTGGACCGGTGGATCCCGAGATGGCCGAGGACGTCGCGGCCTATCGGGCAGCCAAGGCCGAGGATGACGGCACCCGGGTCAGCCTGGACGCGCTGCGCGACGACTCGGCCTCGTGACCTGTCGCGCTGGCGACCAGGTGACGGTCCGCCCGGCTGGGCCGGCCGACGTGCCGGACCTCGTCGAGGCGTACCTGTCGTCGCGGCGCACCTTCCTGCTCTACGCCCCGCTCGTGCATCCCGACGATGCCGTCGCGGCCTGGGTGGCCGGTCCGCTGCTGGACGGCGGCGGACTGTTCGCGGTGTGTCGCAACGGCTCCGTGGTGGGAATGCTGGCGACATCGGACGATGGTGCGGTCCGGTGGATCGACCACCTGTATCTGCGCCCGGGCGAGACCGGCCGCGGTACCGGGGCCGTGGCACTGACGTCCGCACTGGTCACGCTGCGGCCGCCGGTGCGGCTGTTCACGTTCCAGCGCAACGTCGGCGCGCGCCGGTTCTACGAGCGTCACGGTTTCGTGCCGGTCCGGTTCGGCGACGGGTCCGACAACGAGGAGCGCTGCCCCGACGTCCTGTACGAGTGGCGGGCTCGCGATGGTGACGCCGCTGACCACTCGTGCGCGACAACTGGTCGATGAGGACGCCACTGTCCATCCGGACGGTCGACCATCGCGGCGTCATCCTCCGGGGCGGTCCGTCGGGTCGGCGGGACGCCGCCTCGCCATCCTCGGCCGTGACAGGATCGGGCGCATGACCGGCGGTGTGCTCGTACTGGCCGGCACGCCGATCGGCGACCCGCGCGACGCGCCTCCCCGCCTGGCCGATGAGTTGCGCACCGCCGACGTCGTCGCCGCCGAGGACACCCGCCGGCTCCGCCGGCTCTGCCAGGCGATCGGGGTCGAGCCCGCCGGCCGGGTCGTCTCGTTCCACGAGCACAACGAGGCCGCTCGCACCGTCGAACTCGTCGAGCGGCTCCGTGCCGGCGATCGGGTACTCGTCGTCACCGATGCCGGCATGCCGTCGGTCTCCGACCCCGGTTTCCGTCTGGTGAGCGCGGCGGTGGCGGATGACGTGCGCGTCACCGGGGTGCCCGGCCCGTCGGCCGTGCTGCTCGCGCTCGCCGTGTCCGGCCTGCCGGTCGACCGGTTCTGCTTCGAGGGCTTCCTGCCCCGCAAGGAGGGCGAGCGCTCGCGTGCTCTCGCCGCACTGGCCGCCGAGCCGCGCACGATGGTGTTCTTCGAAGCGCCGCACCGCACCGAGCGAACCCTCGCTGCCATGCGCGACACCCTCGGCGCCGGCCGACGCGCCGCGGTGTGCCGTGAGCTCACCAAGACCCACGAAGAGGTGCGCCGCGGCACCCTCGCGGAGCTCGCCGACTGGGCGGCCGACGGCGTGCGCGGCGAGGTCACCATGGTCGTCGCCGGGTCGAGCGGCGCGAGAGCCGACCTCGATGGCCAACTCCCCGGCATCCTCGACCGGGTCGGCCGCGGCGAGCGGCTCAAGGACGTGTGTGCTGATGTCGCGGCGGCAACTGGCCTGTCCCGCAAGGCGCTCTACGACGCCGCGGTCGCCGCTCGCCGGTGAAGGTGCGCTCCGTTTCCGCCGGTTCGCCGTCACTGGCGATCTGTCCCGTGGACGTCCTGGTACCGCGACGGAATGACGAACTGCCGCGTACCGGTTGGTAACCGGGCCAATGTCACATGGTTCGACAGGGCTCCTGCGGTAACTGTCGTCGGTGCGCCGCGTTAGCCTTCGGGCGTGGCCACGATGACTGCTCCACCGCGCAGACCAACGGCCCGGCGCACCACGATCGCGCTCAAGCTCCTCATGGCAGCGACCGGGCTGGTGTTCGTCGGGTTCGTCCTGATGCACATGTACGGAAACCTCAAGGTGCTCTCCGGTGAGGAGGCGTTCAAC
>JBOFJB010000042.1:0-21369 GCA_051650465.1 Dermatophilaceae bacterium
GGGCCAGCCTCGTCACCCGGGCCGGCGTCGTCGACGAGACGCTGCCGACGACGGGGTGGACCCACCTCGCCGAGCACCTCGCCCTCCATGACCGCGACCGGGGCACCTTCGCGGTCAACGGCAGCGTGTCGCTGACGGACACCCGCCTCCTCTTCCACGGTGAGCCCGACGAGGTGACGGCCGTGCTCGCCGGCGTCACGGCGTGGCTGCGAGCGCCCCGGCTCGACCGGGTCGCCGACGAGAGCAGGGTGTTGCGCGCCGAAGCCGAGTTCCGGGGGTCTGGTGATGCGGCCGTGGCGATGCTCCAGCGCTACGGCGCCGGCGGCGCCGGCCTGGCCGGGTACACCGAACCCGGACTGGGGCGGGTGACACCCGAGGACCTGGCGGGCTTCGTCACCACGCGGTTCACCCGCGGCAACTCGGTGCTCGTGCTCGACGGCCCACCCCCGGCTGGGCTCCGGCTGGACCTGCCGGACGGCGAGCGGATGTCGCTCCCGAGCCGGCCAGCGACGCGCGACCCTCGGCCGGCGGCCTATCCGAGCGGGGCGCGGCTGGTGCTCTCGGGGGAGGTGCCGCGTACGCCCGAGGCGACCTTCCTGCCGTGGGTGCTTCAGGACATGCTCCGCCGCGACCTGCGGGAGAACGCCGGCGGCGCCTATGCGCCATGGTCGGCGTACGAGCCGGTCGACCCGGACGTGACGGTGGTCCTTGCGGGGTCGGATGTCGCGGAGAGTCTGCTGCCCACGGTCATGCACTGGGTGCGGTCGGGTGTAGAGACGATGCGCTCTCACGGCATCCTCGCGGGGGTCGTCGAGGATGCCGTGGCGTCGGCTCTGATGCAGTTGCGCGACCCGTACGCGGTGATGGAGTTCGCCGAGCGGGCCGCCGCGCAGTACCTGCAGGGGCTGGCCGTCCAGGAGCCCGCGGAGGTACTCGATGAGGTCGCGGCCGTTACCCGAGACGGGGTCGCCGCGCTCGTCGCGCAGTTCGCGGACACGCTGCTGCTCGGCGTGCCGTCATCGGCCACGTGGAGCGACGAGTACCCGACGCTGCGGATGCCGTCGCACCGCGAGCCGCTCGCCGGGACCCGGTTCCGCTCCCGCGACTTCCCGGTCTTTTCCACGGCGCTCGTGGTCGGGGACAGCACGCTGGAGATCGGTGAATCGCAGAGTTGGCAGCGCGTCGCCTTTGATGATGTCGCCGGCATGCTGGCCACGCCCGACGGTGCGCGGCAGGTGATCTCCCGGGAGGGCTGGGGGCTGGCTGTGGAGCCGACCATGTGGTCCGGTGGTCCGCGTGCGGTGGAGTTGCTCGACCTCCTCGTCCCGCCGGAGAAGCACATCCCCGTCGCGGCCCGCGACGCGGCATCCGTGCCCCAGCCACTGCCGGTGTGGCGCCGCTGGCACGGCGGGGTCAGTCGCTGGGAGTGGACCTGGCAGGTCTTCGTCCTCGTCATCGTCCTTGGGCTCGTGGTGGCCAGGATCATGCCGGCACGGACGTTGGCCACGGTGGCGGTCATCGGCGCGTTCACGGTCTGGTATCAGCGCCGTCAGGAGGCCAGGCACCAGCGCACCTAGACTCAGGCAAGTGCGTCTCGTCTTTGCCGGTACTCCCGCGACCGCAGTCCCGTCGCTCGAGGCGCTGCTCGCGTCCCGGCACGATGTCGTTGCCGTGGTGACCCGTCCGGACGCCCGCGCCGGGCGCGGGCGGGGGCTCGCGTCGTCCCCGGTCAAGGAGGTCGCGCTCGAGCATGGCCTCGATGTGCTCACCCCGGCGCACCCTCGCGAGCAGGGCTTCCTCGACCGGCTCCGCGCGATCGCCCCCGACTGCGTCCCCGTCGTCGCGTACGGCGCGCTCGTTCCGCGCGCCGCGCTCGACATCCCGCACCATGGCTGGGTCAACCTGCACTTCTCGCTGCTGCCCGCCTGGCGCGGCGCGGCCCCGGTGCAGCGCGCGGTGATGGCCGGAGACGAGGTCACCGGCGCCACCACCTTTCGGCTCGAGGAGGCCCTGGACGCCGGCCCGGTCTACGGAACGGTCACCGAGCCGGTGCGCCCCGACGACACCGCCGGTGTCCTTCTCGACCGGCTCGCGCACGCCGGTGCCGGCCTGCTCGGGGCCACCCTCGACGGCATCGAAACGGGCACTCTCACCGCGGTTCCGCAACCAGCGCATGGCGTCAGCCTCGCGCCCAAACTCAGCACCGACGACGCGCGGGTGCGCTGGGACCTCCCCGCGCATGTGGTCGACCGGCAGGTGCGCGGCTGCACGCCCAACCCGGGTGCCTGGACGACCTTCCGCCGTGAGCGCCTCAAGGTCAGGCCAGTACGGATGACGCCCGCTCGGGTCGGCCCCGGGCCGGACCCGCTCGCCCCGGGTGTGGTGCAGGTGACCAAGCGCTCGGTGTATGTCGGCACGGCATCCGGACCGGTCGAGCTCGGTGAGGTCGGCCCGCCCGGAAAGACCTGGATGCCGGCGCCGGACTGGGCCCGGGGCGCACGGACCATCGACGGCGTGGTGCTCGGTGGCTGACGACCGTCGCGGTGGCGACCGTGGTTTCGGCGATCGTCGTGGCGATAGCCGTCGGGGTAACGATGCGTCCCGTGGTCCGGCCGGCCGTGGTGCGCCCAGCCGTCGCAGCGACCGGCAGCCCGACGACCGACGCCGCGAGGACCGAGGTGGCCACCCAGGCCACGGTGCCCGTGAGACGCCGCCGGGCGCAGCCGACCGACGGCGCGGCCCGCGGGCGCGCAGCGCTACCGTGCCGTCGGAGCGGACCAGGCGTGCCGAGCCCACCCGGTTCGCCGCCTACACGGTCCTGCGAGCGGTGGCCGGTGGCGCCTACGCCAACCTCGAATTGCCGGGCGTCCTCCGCCAGCATCGGCTGACCGGGCGCGACGCCGCGTTCGCCACTGAACTCGCCTTCGGCACGATCCGCTGGCAGGGCCTCTACGACGCCATCATCGTCGCGGCTGCCGACCGCCCGGTCGAGCGCATCGATCCCGAGGTGCTCGACGTGCTTCGGCTCGGCACGCACCAACTGCTCGGGATGCGCGTTCCGGTCCACGCGGCATCCGACCAGACGGTCGGGCTGGCGCGTTCGGTGGCCGGTGGCGGGGCCGGTGGGTTCGTCAACGCGGTGCTGCGACAGGTCGCCGAGCGCGACCTCGACCAGTGGCGCGAGGTGGTCGCGCCGGACGGCGGGGGCGTGCCCGCGCTCGCGGTGCGCTGGTCGCACCCCGAGTGGGTCGTCGGAGCGCTCCGGCAGGCGCTGCTCGGGCACGGCCGGGCCACGCCGGACGACATCGATGGCGAGGTGGCGGCCGTGCTCGCCGCCAACAACCAGCCACCCCGGGTGCATCTGGTCGCTCGCCCCGGGCTGGTGACCGTGGAGGACTTGACCGCTGCGGCGGATGCCGAGCCCAGCCGCGTCTCGCCGGTCGGGGCGGTACTCCGCTCGGGTGATCCGGGCGGCATCGCTGCGGTGCGTGACGGACGGGCCGCCGTACAGGACGAGGGCTCCCAACTGGTCGCGCTCGCGCTGGCCCGGGCCGAGGTCGCCGCCGACCTGCCGGGCCGTTGGCTCGACCTGTGCGCCGGCCCCGGTGGCAAGGCCGGCGTGCTCGGCGCGTTGGCCGTGGCCGCTGGCGCGGACCTCACCGCAGTGGAGGTCAGCCCGCACCGGTCCGACCTCGTGCGGGCGACGTTCCGCTCGCTTCGCGAGCGGGCGGCATCCGCAGGGCGGTCGGTCGAGGTGCGCACCGCCGACGGACGCGAGGTCGGCACCGACGAGCCGGGCTCGTACGCCCGGGTGCTCGTCGACGTGCCATGCACCGGCCTGGGTGCGCTGCGCCGACGGCCGGAGGCCCGCTGGCTCCGGCAACCGGCCGACCTGGGCTCCCTCGGGCCGTTGCAGCGTGACCTGCTGCGCTCGGGGCTCGACGCGGTGGCGCCGGGCGGGGTGGTCGCGTACGCCACCTGCAGCCCGCACGTCGCCGAGACGCGGTTCGTCGTCGCCGATGTGCTGAAGCGGCGCGACGACATCGAGGTGGTCGATGCCCGACCATTGCTCACCGACGCCGTCGGCTCGCCGCTGACCAGTCTCGGCCCCGGTCCGACGGTGCAGCTGTGGCCGCATGTCCACGGCACCGACGCGATGTACCTGGCCGTGCTGCGTCGGCGGTAGTGAGGCGCGGTGGTCGACCTCCGCACACCGGATGAGGTCGACGCGGTACCACCGACGGGTCGCGCGGTGCGCACTCCGAGCACACCGTCGTGGTCACCGCGGGCGAGCCGCTCGTCCTCACCGCACGGTCCTGACCTGGTGTCGGCGGCGATGAGTAGGGTTGCGGCCGTGCAGATTTCGCCGTCGATCCTCTCGGCCGACTTCGCCAACCTGCAGCGTGACCTGGAGGCGGTCGTGGGCGCTGACTGGGCGCACGTCGACGTCATGGACAACCACTTCGTGCCCAACCTCACTCTGGGCCTGCCGGTGGTCGAGGCTCTGGTGGCGGTGTCGCCGGTGCCGCTCGACTGCCACCTGATGATCGAGGACCCCGACCGCTGGGCACCCGGGTACGCCGAGGCCGGCGCCGGCTCGGTCACCTTCCACGTGGAGGCGGTCCGCGACGCGGTGGCGACCGCGCGCGCCATCCGGTCGGCGGGTGCGCGAGCCGCGTTCGCGGTCAAGCCCGGCACCGCGTTCGCGCCGTACGAGGGGCTGCTGCCCGAGGTCGACATGGTGCTCGTGATGACCGTCGAGCCGGGCTTCGGTGGCCAGTCGTTCATGGCTGACCAGCTGCCGAAGGTGCGCCAGGTGCGCGAGGCGGTGCGCCGGCACGGGGGCGAGGTGTGCGTGCAGGTCGACGGCGGGGTGTCGGCAGCGACGATCGAGCAGTGCGCCGACGCGGGTGCCGACGTGTTCGTCGCCGGGTCCGCTGTCTTCGGCGCGGTGTCGGCCGCCGCGGCTGTCGACGAACTCCGCGCCCTCGCGTCGCGGCACCCGGCCGGATGACGCCGCCCGCCACACTGCCGCACGGCCGCCCGCCGGGCACCGCCGTGACCGGGCACTCGTGCACTGACGCTCACCGCTGCACCGGCGGGCGTGCCGTCCCCGGGCGCGACGCCCGCCGGCGGGAGGCGACCGGTGGTGGCTTCCCGCAGTCACGCCGGGGCCCGGGACGCCGCGGCCCCACAGCGTGCGTGACGGGATGCGTCATCCGGTCGTACCGTGGTTGGCGACCGCCCGCGAACCACCCAGCCCGGCGTCGACCACGACACACCACGGAGGATTCCATGACCACCACCGGTTCCGGCAGTACCGCGCGACGTGCCCTCGCCGTGGCGGGGGGTGCGGCGGCCGGCCTGCTCGTCTGGGTGTTGCTCGTCCCGATTGGCGGCATGGACCTGCGAGCCGGGGGGGATGACGGCGGGCGGGAGATTCCGGTGTTCGCTGTGGCGGTCTCCTCGCTGATCGGCGGGCTCCTGGGCTGGGGCATCGCTGAGGTGCTCCAGCGGCGCTCCGCCCGCCCGAAGCGCACCTGGGTCGTGCTCACCACGGTGCTGGCGGCGCTGTCCTGCATCAACCCGTTCTTCGGCGCCGCCGACACGAGTTCTGCACTCGGGCTGGTGCTCATGCACATCGCCGTGGCCCTCGTGGTCATCCCCGCGGTCGGGGCGACTCTGCCCGCGGAGCGTGGTGGGGTGGCCACGGGGTGAGCCATGGCACGCCCGGCAACGCTGTCGGGCCGCGCGGACCCTGCGGCATACTGATCTCGACGTGCTCCGGGGTCGGTGCAACTCCGAACCGGCGGTAACAGTCCGCGACCCGGCCGCAGCCAGCGGCCGGTTGACCTGGTGGAACTCCGGGACCGACGGTGAAAGTCCGGATGGTAGGCAGCACGTGTCGCCGGGACGGCGAGTTCCGGCGACGGCCGTCGCGGCGGCGTACCCAGGTGCGCCCGCGCTACCGCCATCCGCCCGGAGCCTTGCAGCCGTGACCGGTTCGAGGCGAGAGGGCAGACCCGATGGACATCCAGACCGTGCCGATGCAGCAGGCGCTCGACGCCGCACTGCTCGGCCCGGAGGCTGACCCCAACCCGCGGGTCGGCTGCACGATCACCGATGACGCGGGCCGCGTCGTGGCGGTCGGTCATCACCGCGGTGCGGGCACGGACCACGCCGAGGTCGACGCTCTGGCCCATGCAGGGGATGCCGCCCGCGGCGGCACCGCCCACGTCACTCTCGAACCGTGCGCGCACACCGGGCGCACCGGCCCGTGCGTCGACGCGCTGCTCGCCGCCGGGGTCGCCCGGGTCGTCTACGGCGTCGCCGACCCCGACCCGGTGGCCGCCGGGGGAGCGGCCCGGCTCGCCGCGGCCGGTGTGGCGGTCGAGTTGGAGCCTGACGCCGGCCGACGCGGCGCGGCCGAGGAACTCGTCGCGTCGTGGGCCTTCGCCCGCCGCCAGCAGCGGCCGTGGGTGGTGTGGAAGTCGGCGGTCACCCTCGACGGTCGTTCCGCCGCGGCGGATGGTTCGAGCCGCTGGGTCACCGGCGCCGAGGCCCGGGCCGACGTGCACCGGCTACGTGCTCGCTGCGGCGCGGTCGTCGTCGGCACCGGTACCGCCCTCGCCGACGATCCGGCCCTGACGGTCCGTGGCCCGGACGGCCCGGACGGCCCGGACGGCGCGCCGGGCGGCCGGCAGCCACTGCGGGTCGTCGTCGGCGCCCGGCCGCTCCCGTCGTCCGCGCGGGTGCTCGACGACAACGCCGAGACTGTGCTGCTGTCCACCCACGACCCTGCCGAGGTGCTGGCCGCGCTGCACCCGCGAGGGGTCCACCGAGCGCTGCTCGAGGGTGGCCCGACCCTCGCGGCCGCGTTCCTGCTGTCCGGCCTCATCGACGAGGTCGTCGTCTACCTCGCCCCGGCTCTGCTGGGCGCCGGGCCGGCGGCCGTCGGCGAGCTCGGCATCTCGTCCATCACGGATGCCGTGCGCCTCCACACCGTCGACGTCACCACGGTGGGCGGCGACGTCCGCATCACCGCCCGTCCCCAGCGAAGGAGTTGAGCAGGCATGTTCACCGGGATCGTCGAGGAGCTCGGCACGGTCACCGCGGTCGAGGCCGGAGCGGAGTCGGCGCGGCTCACCGTGCACGGCCCGCTCGTCACGGGCGATGCCACCCACGGTGCGTCGATCGCGGTCAATGGGGTGTGCCTCACCGTCGTCGAGTCCGGTGCCGAGCGGTTCACCGCCGACGTCATGGCCGAGACGCTCGACCGCTCTACGCTCGGCGCGCTGCGGCCGGGTGACCGGGTCAACCTCGAGCGCGCGATGGCGGCGTCGGCGCGGTTCGGCGGCCATGTCGTCCAAGGGCACGTCGACGGCACCGCCCGGCTCACCGCCCGCGAGCCCGGTGAACGCTGGGAGGTCGTGCGGTTCACCCTTCCCAGGCAGCTCGCGCCGTACCTCGTCGAGAAGGGGTCGGTCACCGTCGACGGGGTGTCGCTCACCATCGTCGACATCACCGGGGACGAGGAGTTCTCCGTGTCGCTCATCCCGACGACGCTCACCCTCACCACGCTCGGCGGCATCCCGGTCGGTGGCGCCGTGAACCTCGAGGTGGACGTGCTCGCCAAGTACGTCGAGCGGCTGCTCGCCACCCGCTTCGCGCCGAAGGAGGCCACCCGATGACGACCCACCTCGCCACGGTCGAACAGGCGCTCGACGCTCTGCGCGCGGGGCGGCCGGTGCTCGTCGTCGACGATGCCGGCCGGGAGAACGAGGGCGATGTCGTGCTCGCCGCCCAGACCCTCACCGAGGACTGGGTCGCCTGGACCGTGCGGCACACCTCGGGCTACCTCTGCGCCCCGCTGCCCGGCGAACTCGCCGACCGGCTCGACCTGCCGCTCATGGTGGCCGATAACCGCGACCCGCTGCGCACGGCGTACACGGTCACCGTCGACGCCACTACCGGGGTCACGACCGGCATCTCGGCCGCCGACCGCGCGTGCACCGCGCGGGTGCTCGCCGACCCGGGGTCCACGGCATCCGACCTGCGCCGGCCTGGGCACCTGGTGCCGTTGCGCGCGCGCCACGGTGGGGTGCTGGTGCGCCCTGGGCATACCGAGGCCGCGGTCGACCTGTGCCGGCTCGCCGGGCTCGCCCCGGTCGGCGTCATCGCCGAACTGGTCGACGACAGCGGTGGGATGTTGCGGCTGCCGGGCGTGCTCGCCCTCGGCGCGGAGCACGACCTCCCGGTGCTCACCATCGCCGACCTCGTCATGTGGCGGCAGCGCCACGACCGGGTAGCCCGGGTGGCCGACACCACCATCCCGACCGACCACGGCCGGTTCCGGGCGGTCGCGCTGCGCGACACCGTCACCGGCGACGAGCACCTCGCACTCGTCAGCCCGCTGGGGATGCCGGGCCACGCCCCGCTGGTGCGGGTGCACTCCGAGTGCCTTACCGGCGATGCGATCGGCTCGCGCCGCTGCGACTGCGGCCCGCAGCTCGACCGCGCGCTCGCTCGGGTCGCGGCCGAGGGCGGCGCGGTCATCTACCTGCGGGGCCACGAGGGGCGGGGCGTCGGCCTGGCGGAGAAGTTGCGCGCCTACGAGCTGCAGGACACCGGCCTCGACACGGTGGACGCCCAACTGGCGCTCGGTCTGCCGGTCGACGCGCGAGAGTACGCCGCCGCGGCCGGCATCCTGGTCGACCTCGGGGTGCGCCGATGCCGGCTGCTGACGAACAACCCGGCCAAGGTGGCCGGGCTGCGCGACCACGGCATCGAGGTCGTCACCGTCGAGCGGCTCGGGGTGCCGCCCTCGGCGGAGAACGCCCGGTACCTGCGCACCAAGCGGGAGCGGCTGAGCCACGACCTCGTGCTCGACCCGCGGGACGCGGGCACGACGGCCTGACGACGCCACCCACTGACCGACCACCCCATCGAGTGGCCGCCACCGCGCGAGCAGCGGCCCCGACGACCTGCCGCCGACGACTACCAGGGAAGGACTCACCATCATGAGCGGAGCCGGAGCACCCGTGGTGACCTCCGACGGGCGCGGGTTGCACGTGGCGGTCGTCGTCGCCAGTTGGCACGAGGAGGTGATGACCGGTCTTCTTGCCGGTGCGCTGCGTGCACTCGAGGAAGCCGGTGTCGAGGCGCCCCTCGTGGTCCGGGTACCGGGCACCGTGGAACTGTCGGTAGCGTGCGCCCGGCTCGCTCCGGCCGTGGACGCCCTGGTCGCGCTCGGCGTCGTGGTGCGCGGCGGCACGCCGCATTTCGACTACGTCTGCCAGAGCGCGACATCCGGCCTCACCGAGGTCGCGGTGCGCACCGGGGTGCCGGTCGGGTTCGGCGTGCTCACCTGCGACACCGACGAGCAGGCTCGCGACCGTGCCGGCTTGCCCGGGTCGCGTGAGAACAAAGGGCATGAGGCGGCCAGTGCCGCGGTCGCCACCGCGGCGACGTTGCGTCGGTTGGCTCCGATGGCTCGTCCTGCCCGGGAAGCGGTCAGTTGACCGTGGCCGTGGACTGTGGTGCACCTGCCAGGGGCGCCGTCGGTGCACGACCTGGCCAGGTCGGTCGACAGTGCGTCGTCGAGACCTCCCGGCGCCCTTACCCTTGTCACTCGTGAAGACGTTCGACGACCTCTTTGCCGAACTGGCCGACCGTGCCCGGACCCGCCCGACCGGGTCGGGCACCGTTGCCGCGCTCGACGCCGGCGTGCACCACATCGGCAAGAAGGTCGTCGAGGAGGCCGCCGAGGTGTGGATGGCCGCCGAGCACGAGGGCCGCGAGCGTACCGCCGAGGAGATCTCCCAGTTGCTCTATCACCTACAGGTGCTGATGCTCGCCACCGATCTCACCCCGGGTGACGTCTACCAGCACCTCTGAGCCGAGCGCCCGGATCGCCGACCGCACCGCCCGACCCCGAGGAAACCCAACCGTGCTCCGCATTGCCGTCCCGAACAAGGGCTCGCTCGCCGAGCCGGCCGCTGCCATGCTTCGCGAGGCCGGTTACCGCACCCGCCGCGACGCCAAGGAACTGGTCGTCGCCGACGCCGAGAACGGTGTCGAGGTGTTTTACCTGCGCCCTCGAGATATTGCGGTGTATGTCGGCTCCGGCACCGTCGACTGCGGTGTCACCGGCCGCGACCTGCTGCTCGACTCCGGCTCGGCCGCGATCGAGGTGCTCGAGCTCGGCTTCGGGTCGTCCACGTTCCGGTACGCGGCCCGGCCGGGCACGGCATCCGCGCTCGCCGATGTCGCGGGTCACCGGGTCGCGACCAGTTACCCGGGCCTCGTCGAGAAGCACCTGGCCGATCATGGCGTCGGCGCGCAGGTCGTGCGTCTCGACGGCGCCGTCGAGACCGCGATCACGCTCGGCGTCGCCGACGTGGTCGCCGATGTCGTCGAGACCGGCGGGACGCTGCGCTCGCAGGGCCTCGAGGTGTTCGGCGAGCCGATCCTGCGCAGCCAGGCCGTGCTCGTGCGCCGCGACGGGAGCGAGGAGACGGCGGGGATCGAGGTCCTCCATCGCCGGCTGCTCGGCGTCATCACGGCGCGGCACTACGTGATGCTCGACTACGACGTGCCGGCCGGTCTGGTCGACGCGGCGTGCGCGGTGACCCCTGGGCTCGAGTCGCCCACCGTGTCACCGCTGCAGAACCCCGGCTGGGTCGCTGTGCGCGCCATGGTGCCGCGGGTCACGACGAACACCGTGATGGATGAGCTCTACGACCTCGGGGCGCGCGCCATCCTCGTCACCGACATCGCCGCCTGTCGGCTGTGAGCGGCGCTTCCGGCAGGGACGACGCCAGCCCCGCGGATGGCGCTGGCGGCCCGGATGACGGCTACTCACCGGAAGCGCTGGACCGGCACCATTCGACGTCGATGGACGATCGGCCGTTCCGTCCACGACGCGGACGAGTGGTGCCGTTGGCGGCGGCCGTGGCCACCATGTTCGTCTGCGGCGCGGTCGGCGCCGGCATGGCGCGCGCCGGAGCGTGGGGTCCGGCCGACCTGGTGGCACTGGTCGCGTTCGGCGCCCTCGTCGCGGGGTTCCTGCTGCGGTACGCCGTGATCCGGGCCGTCCCCACCGATGCCGGACTTGTCATCCGCAACCTGTTCCTCACCCGGACGGTGCCGTGGCACGAGATCGTCGCGGTGTTGTTTCCCGACGGTGACCCCTGGGTGAGTCTCGAACTCACCGACACCGACGTGGTGGCGGTGATGGCGGTGCAGCGCGTCGACGGCGAGCATGGCCGTGTCGAAGCCCGCCGGCTCGGCGCGCTCGTCGCCATCCGCGGTGCCGACCTGGCCGACGGGTAGGGCCACCCCGCGGAGAGCGACCCGGCCGGCCAGGACCGCCCACCCGGTCGATGCATGGCGCATCGATCGTCGCTCGCCACGCGGTCTCATCCGGCGCTGGAGGTCGTCATCCGTCGGTCCGGAGCACGAGATCGGCGGCGGCGCGGGCGTCGAACCGGGTGAAGAGCGCCACCTCCTGGGCGGCCCAGCGTTCCCAGTGCGGAGCGTAGGTGTCGCCGTCGCGGGCGAGCGCACGGTCGCGGCGAACGGCGTCAGCGGTGTCCAGCCATACCCGCACCTGGGCTAACTCGGCAGCTCGCCCGGACAATGCACCCACCCCGTCGACGACGACGTTCTCGGCCACCGGCAGCGGTCGCACGGGGCCCGGGTGGCCGCGCACCCAGTTCCAGGTCGGCAGCGACGCCTGCTCACCGCGCCACAGTGGCTCGAGGACGTGGGTGACCAGTAGTTCGACTCCGGCGGCGAGCCCGTCCCAGCCGGGGTAGAGCGCGTCCATCCGGACCAGCGGGGCGCGGAGGCGTCGGCACAGGGCCGCGGCGAGCGTGGACTTGCCCGAACCGCTACGCCCGTCGACCGAGACGACGAGTACTCCTCCCGGGCCCGGCGCACCTGCACCGGCAGCCGCGACCACGGCCTCGACCTGCTCGGGGTCGGCGACGTTGTCCCCGGGGGTCATGGGGTGGAGCGTACGGCTGCGGCCCTCGCTACGATCGCCGCTATGGCCGTGTCGGTGCGTGTGATCCCGTGCCTCGACGTCGACGCGGGCCGCGTCGTCAAGGGAGTCAACTTCGCGAACCTCCGTGACGCCGGTGACCCGGTCGAGTTAGCCCGCCGCTACGGCGAGCAGGGCGCCGACGAATTGACCTTTCTCGACGTCACCGCCAGTTCTGCCGACCGGGCCACCACCTACGACATCGTGGCGCGCACCGCTGACCAGGTCTTCATCCCACTGACGGTCGGCGGGGGAGTGCGCACGGTCGACGACGTCGACCGGCTGCTGCGGGCCGGTGCCGACAAGGTGGGGGTCAACACCGCCGCGATCGCCCGTCCGCAGTTGGTGGCCGAGATCGCCGACCGGTTCGGCGCCCAGGTTCTCGTGCTCTCGGCCGACGTCCGCCGTCACCGCGACGAGAACGGTTCCGCGACAGGCAGATTCGAGGTCACTACCCACGGTGGCCGCACGGGCACCGGTCTCGACGCCGTCGAGTGGTGTGCCCGAGCCGAGCAGCTCGGCGCTGGTGAGATCCTGCTCAACTCGATGGACGCCGACGGCACTCGTGACGGCTTCGACCTCGAGTTGATCCGGCTGGTGCGGGCCGCGGTGGGCGTGCCGGTCGTGGCGAGCGGCGGCGCGGGCACCGCGGAGCACTTTGCGCCCGCGGTGCAGGCCGGCGCGGATGCCGTGCTCGCCGCCTCCGTCTTCCACTTCGGTGCGCTCACCATCGGCGAGGTCAAGGACGATCTCCAGACTCACGGCATCCCCGTCCGCCGTGCGGTCGCCCACTGACACCGCTGGGGGAGAGATGCTCGACATCAGCTATCCACGCGATCTCGCCATGACCGGCGCCGTATTCGGTGCTGCCGCGTTCGCGTGGTCCGGATGGGCCCAGGAAGGACCACCACGAGGGTGGCCGTGGCGCGCCCTGCTCGCCCTGTTCGGGGTGACCGGCGCCGTGCTCGCCGGCTGGAGCGGCACGCTCGCCGCTCGACACTGGGGCAGCGGCACGGCGATCAGCCCGGGCAGCCGGGGCTTCACGCTCTATCTCATCGTGTTCTGGGCGGAGGTCGTCATCGCGGTCGTCGCTGGGATCGCGCTGACTCGGATCGGTCGAACCGACCTCCTCGCGCCACTCGTACTTTTCGTCGTCGGCCTGCACTTCGTCGCTCTCGCATGGGTGTTCGGCCAGCCGGTGCTCCACATCGTCGCCGCGCTGCTCGTCGCAGCGGCAGTCGTCTCGGCACTGCTGCCGGCCGCCACCGCGCTGCGCAGTTTCTGGTGCGGAGTCCTCGGCGCTCCGGTGTTCCTCGTCGTCGGATGGTGGACGACGAGCACTGCGTCCGCCGTGTTGACCGGCGGCTGATCGCCACCGCCAGGTCCGGGCGGGAGAGGTGGTGGCGACCGGTCACACCGTCCCGCGGCAGAATGGACCGGGTGACCTCGGCTCCATCCGCCCCCGGTTCCACCGCCCTCGACCCGGTCGTCGCCGCGCGCCTCACCCGCGACGCGGTCGGCCTGGTGCCGGCGGTCGTGCAGCAGCACGACACCGGCGAGGTGCTGATGCTCGGCTGGATGGATGACGAGGCGCTGCACCGCACGCTCACCACCGGCCGGGCCACCTACTGGTCGCGCAGCCGCGAGGAGTACTGGCGCAAAGGCGACACGTCCGGGCATATCCAGCGGGTGCGGTCGGTGGCCCTCGACTGCGACGGTGACACCCTGCTCGTCCGCGTCGACCAGGTGGGCGCGGCCTGCCACACCGGCGACCGCACCTGCTTCGACGCCGCCGTCCTGCTCGCCGCCGCGCCAGCAGGAGAGCCCGGATGACGACCACCGACGGTGAGCGGTCGTCATCAGCGCCGGCACAGACACCCGACCTGGCGTTCGGGCGCACCTGGCCCTCGCTGGACGTCTTCGGGGTGTTCGCCCGCGATCGCCGGGTCATCCCGGTCGTGCGCCGGCTGATGGCCGATGGTGAAACGCCGGTCGGGTTGTACCGCAAGCTCGCCGGGGAGCGGCCTGGCACCTTCCTCCTCGAGTCCGCCGACCACGATGGGGTCTGGTCCCGGTGGTCGATCGTCGGCGCGGCGAGCCGTGCCACGCTCACCGAGGTCGACGGTCAGGCGTGCTGGGTCGGCGAGCCACCGGTCGGTGTGCCAACTGATGGGACGGTCACCGAGGTCTTACGGGCCACCATGGTGGCGCTTGCGACCGAGCCGGTGGCGGGTCTGCCCCCGCTGACCGGCGGGATGGTCGGAGTCATCGGCTACGACGCGGTGCGGCATTGGGAGCGGGTTCCCGACGACAACCCCGACGACCTCGGTCTGCCCGAGATGGCCATGCTGCTGGCCACCGACCTCGCGGTGCTCGACCACGCCGACGGCTCGGTGCTGCTCGTGGCGAATGCTGTCAACTACGACGACACCGATGATCGGGTCGAGCACGCCTGGGCGGATGCCGTGGCTCGCCTCGACGTGATGACCGCGGCGCTCGCTGCCCCGGCGCCGAGCACGGTGGCGGTGGTCGACGAGCTGGCCGCTGAGAAGGCCCTGACCCAGGTGCGCACCAACACCTCCCGGGAGCGGTACGAGGAGGTGGTCGAACTCGCCAAGGAGGATATCCGCGCCGGTGAGATGTTCCAGGTGGTGCTCTCCCAGAGGTTCTCGATCGACTGCCCGGCCGACCCGCTCGAGGTGTACCGCGCCCTGCGGGCGTCCAACCCGAGCCCGTACATGTACCTGTTCCGGCTCCCGACGCCGCAGGGCGGGTCGTTCTCCGTGGTCGGCAGTTCACCGGAGGCGTTGGTGCGGGTCACCGGCGAGCGCGCCGTCACCCACCCGATCGCGGGGTCGCGCCCCCGCGGCAAGACTCCCGAGGATGACGTGCGGCTCGCCGACGAACTGCTCGCCGACCCGAAGGAGCGTGCCGAGCACGTGATGCTCGTCGACCTCGGCCGCAACGACCTGCAGCGGGTGTGTCGGCCGGGAAGCGTCGACGTCGTCGAGTTCATGCAGGTACGGCGGTACAGCCATGTCACCCATCTCGAGTCGACGGTGGCCGGCGACACTCGTCCTGGGGTCGACGCCTACGACGTGCTCTCCTCGGCCTTTCCCGCGGGGACCCTCTCCGGCGCGCCCAAGCCGCGGGCGATGGCGCTGATCGACCGCTATGAGTGCTCGCGGCGTGGGGTGTACGGCGGGGCGGTCGGTTACCTCGATGTCCACGGCGACCTCGACATGGCTATCGCGATCCGCACCGCTGTCATCGTCGATGGCGTGGCCCACGTGCAGGCCGGTGCCGGCATCGTCGCCGACTCGGTCCCGGCGAACGAGCACGCTGAGTGCGAGGCCAAAGCGGCCGCAGTGCTTCGCGCGGTCGCCACGGCGTCCGCCTTGCGCACGGTGAGCGGGGGATGAGGTGACGCGGCTCCGGCGTAAGGGTCCGGTTGCCCTCCTTGGTCTGGTGGCTGCGGTGGGCCTGCTTGTCGTGGGATTCCGGCCGTGGGCCACCGGCGCGGTCGACGACGCGGTGCTCGGCGCCACCCAGGTCAGCGCCACCGGCGCCGACGCGGCGCCCGGCCTGTCGGTGGTCGCACTGGCGGTGGCCGCGGCGGTCGCGGCGGTCGTCGCGGCGGGCCGGGTCGGCCGAGTCGTCGCGCTCGCCGGGTACACGCTGTGCCTGGCCGGTGCGGCGTCGCTCACCGTGCGGGTGCTCGCCGACCCGAGCGGGGTGCTCGGACCGCTGGCAGCGAGGCGCGTGGGTCGGACCGGCACGGTGGCGGTCACCCAGGCCGGGGTCACGGTGTGGCCGTGGCTGGCGTTGGCCGCGGTGCTGGTGGGTGTGGTGGGTGTGGTCGCTGCGCTGTCCGGCATCCGGTCCTGGGGGGCGCCGACGTCGCGGTATGACGTCCCTCGCGCCGATGCCGCTGGGCCGCGGGGTGAGCGGGTCGGCGGCGACTGGGACCGGCTCTCCGCCGGCGAGGACCCTACTGATGTCGACCCGGCGACCGACCCCTCGGTCGCTGACCTGCCCGGCTCACATCACCCGCGGCCGGGCTGACAGAATCAGGAGCGTCGGCCCGGCCCGGCACCACCCGAGGAAGGCGCGCACATGAATCACGATGACGACGATCACGGCCACAGCATCGCGGCGTGGACCGCCGTCAGCGTGGTCATCGTCGCGTCGGCGGTGATGTCCGCAGCGGTGCTCTGGCCGAACGTCTGGCTTTTCGCCGGTGGTGCTGCGCTCGCGGCGCTCGGCGCTGCGGCTGGCAAGGTGCTCTCGTTGGCCGGGTACGGAGCGGCTGAGCGGGACCGCGATGAGACGCCGTCGATCCGGTGATGGCCGCTTTCCGATGACCACCGTTCTCGAGTCGATCCTCGCGGGCGTCCGCGTCGACCTCGCTGCCCGCGATGCCCGGCGTCCGCTCGCTGATCTCGTGGCGGCCGCCGAGGCGTCCGCACGGCCTCGGGACGCCGCCGCCGTGCTGCGCCACCCCGGCCTGTCGCTGATCGCCGAGGTGAAGCGGGCCAGCCCGAGCAAGGGTGAGTTGTCCGGCATCCCTGATCCGGCAGGTCTGGCCGCCGCGTACGTCGGCGGAGGTGCTGCGGCGGTGTCGGTGCTGACCGAGCAGCGCCGGTTCGGCGGTACCCTCGCCGACCTCGACGCGGTCCGGGCTGCGGTCGATGTGCCCGTGTTGCGCAAGGACTTCGTGGTCGCCGACTACCAGGTGTGGGAGGCACGCGCGCACGGTGCCGACCTCGTCCTGCTCATTGTTGCCGCGCTCGACGACGCCACCCTCGGTGCGTTGCTCAGGAGGGTCGAGGACCTGTCGATGACGGCGTTGGTCGAGGTGCACGACGAGACCGAGACCCACCGGGCCCTCGACGTCGGCGCGAGCGTGATCGGGGTGAACGCTCGCGACCTGAAGACGCTGCAGATCCATCCCGAGACGTTCTCGCGGCTGCGTCCCCTCCTCCCCGCCGGCGTGGTCGCCGTGGCCGAGTCCGGTATCGACGGGCCCGAATCCGCCGGACGGTACGCCGACCAGGGCGCGGATGCGGTGCTGGTGGGCGAGGCGCTGGTCCGCACCGGTGACCCACGCGCGGCCGCGTCGGCGATCGTTGCGGCTGGCGTTCGGAAGGTTCCGCGATGAGCGCGGCGCCGCAGCCGGTGGCCCGGCCGGGCCGCTTCGGCCGGTTCGGCGGGCGCTATGTGCCCGAGGCATTGGTGCCGGCTCTGGAGCAACTCGACGAGGCCCGGCAGAAGGCCGCTGTCGACCCCGAGTTCCAGGCCGAGTTGACCCGGCTGCACCGCACCTACACCGGCCGGCCGTCCATCCTCACCGAGGTGCCGCGCTTCGCCGCCCACTGCGGCGGCGCGCGCGTCATCCTCAAACGCGAGGACCTCAACCACACCGGGTCGCACAAGATCAATAACGTGCTCGCCCAGGCGCTGTTGACGAAACGGATGGGCAAGGCCCGGGTCATCGCCGAGACCGGCGCCGGCCAGCACGGCGTGGCCACCGCCACCGCCGCCGCGCTGATGGGGCTCGAGTGCACCGTCTACATGGGCAAGGTCGACACCGACCGGCAGGCCCTCAACGTGGCCCGGATGAAGATCCTCGGCGCCGAGGTCGTGCCGGTCGAGCACGGTAGCGCGACCCTCAAGGACGCCATCAACGAGGCGATGCGCGACTGGGTCACGAACGTCCGCACCACGCACTACGCCATCGGCACCGTCACCGGCCCACACCCGTTCCCCGAGATGGTCCGCGACTTCCACGCGGTCATCGGCGAGGAGGCCCGCGCCCAGGTGCTCGAGCTGGCCGGGCGGCTGCCCGACGCCGTGCTCGCCTGTGTCGGTGGCGGTTCCAACGCCCTCGGCATCTTCCACGCCTTCGTGCCGGATGACGAGGTGCGGCTGGTCGGGGTCGAAGCCGGCGGCGCTGGTGTCGAGTCCGGGCGGCACGCGGCACGCTTCGCGGCGGATGCGACGCCGGGCGTGCTGCACGGGGCGATGAGTTACCTGATGCAGGACGACGACGGCCAGACCGTGGAGTCGCACTCGGTCTCCGCCGGGCTCGACTACCCGAGCGTCGGGCCGGAGCACGCCTTCCTGCGCGACTCCGGCCGTGCCGAGTACCGGTACGCCACCGACGAACAGGTCATGGAGGCGTTCCTGCTGCTCTGCCGCACCGAGGGCATCATCCCCGCGCTCGAGACGGCGCACGCCCTCGCCGGCACCATGGTGCTCGGCCGCGAACTCGGTCCCGACGCGCTACTCCTGGTCAACCTCTCCGGGCGCGGCGACAAGGACATGCACACCGCCGCCGCCTGGTTCGGCCTGCTCGGCGAGGACGGCCGGTGACCACGGCCGTGCACGGCATCCCCGAGGTGCAGGGTGTCGGTGAGGTGCTCGCCCGGTGCCGGGCGGAGGGTCGGGCCGCGCTCGTCGGTTACCTCCCGGTCGGGTACCCCACACTCGAGGTGTCGCTCGAGGCGTTCCGCGTGCTCGTCGACGCCGGCTGCGACGTCGTCGAGGTCGGCGTGCCCTATAGCGATCCGGTCATCGACGGCCCGGTGAACCAGCAGGCGATGGCCACGGCGCTCGCCGCGGGCGCCCGGGTCGACGACGTGTTCACCGCGGTCTCGGCGGTGCGCGACGCCGGAGCCGTGCCGATCGTCATGACCTACTGGAACATCGTGCTGCACCGCGGCGTCGAGCGGTTCGCCGCCGAACTCGCCGCGGCCGGGGGAGCCGGCCTCATCACGCCCGACCTCACCCCGGACGAGGCCGACGACTGGGTCGCGGCAAGCGACGAGCACGGTCTCGACCGGGTCTTCCTCGTCGCGCCGTCGTCGACACCCGACCGGCTGGTCACGGTCACGTCGTCGTGCCGCGGGTTCGTGTACGCCGCATCGACGATGGGGGTCACCGGGGCACGCACGCACATCGACGCCGACGCCCGAGGCCTGGTCGAGCGGGTTCGCGCGGTCACCGACCTGCCGGTCTGCGTCGGCCTGGGCGTGTCCACCGGTGCGCAGGCCGCCGAACTCGCCGGGTACGCCGACGGGGTCATCGTCGGGTCCGCCGTGGTGCGGGCGCTGGGCAGCGGTGCGGAACCCGCCGAGGGTCTCGATGCGTTGCGCACTCTGACCGCAGAGTTGTCCGACGGCGTCCGGAGGGGGCGTAGGTGAGCACCACGACCACGTCGTCGTCCGGCGCTGTCGACCTGGAGCCCCGGCACCGCGGCCACGAGATGTTCTCGCTGGTCGCCCGGCTGTTCCTCGCCGGGGTGCTGATCTGGGCCGGCGCGGTGAAGGTGGGCAAGCCGCTCACGTCGGAGCGCGCGGTGCAGGCGTTCGAGATCTTCCCCTACGACCTGGCCGGGTGGATCGGCGTGGCGTTGCCGTTCGCTGAGATCGCGCTCGGTGTGCTCCTGCTGCTCGGTCTGTTCACCCGGCCTGTCGCTGCGGTGTCCACGGTTCTCATGCTGGCGTTCGTCGTCGGCATCGCGCAGGCGTGGGCTCGGGGGCTGACCATCGACTGCGGCTGCTTCGGCGGCGGCGGGCAGGTGGCCGCCGACCAGACCCAGTACCCGCAGGACATCGCGCGCGATCTGGTGTTCGCCGCGGCCGGTGCTTGGCTGTGGCGGCATCCTCGCTCGCTCGCCTCGCTCGACCGGCTGCTGTTCGGTCGCTGACTCAACCGCCGCCGCCGCTCGACACCGGCGGCACCGAAGGAGATTCCCGACAGATGGCTAGCCAGAAGGCGAACGCCCAGAAGAAGAAGCGCACCCCGGCGCGCTCGACCCCGCAGAACGCGCGGCAGGCCAAGGCCCAGGCGGTCGCGTCGTCGAGCGGGCCGCGGGTGAACCCGGTCGTGGCGGCGGCCGTGGTCGTCATCCTCGTGATCGTCGCCGTCGTTGGTGGGGTGGTGTGGTCGCAGGGCCGGGCCGACGACAGCGGCACCCGCTCCACCGAGCTGACCCTTCCGTCGGGGGTCACCGAGTCGGGCGCCGGGTACGTCGCATTCGCCGATGTCACCCCGGCGACGGGGGCGCCGACCCTCGATGTCTATGAGGACTTCCAGTGCCCGGCCTGTGCCCAGTACGAGGCAACCATGGGGTCGACCATTCGCGACCTTGCGCAGCAGGGCAAGATCCGGCTGGTGTATCACGTGAAGAACTTTCTCGACGACAACCTCGGCAACGACAGCTCGACGCGGGCAGGCACGGCCGCGTTCTGCGCCGCTGCCGCCGGGCGGTTCCACGAATTCCACGATCTGCTGTTCGCGAACCAGCCGGCCCGCGAGGGCGACGGCTTCACCGACACCCAGCTGCGCGAGCTCGCCGGACGTGCCGGCATCAGCGGCTCGGCACTGAGCACCTGGCAGAGTTGCTCCGACGCCGGTCGGTACGACGCCTACCTCGACAGCGTCGAGGACCGGAGCGGTCGCGACGGCGTCAACGGCACCCCGACGGTTCGCCTTGACGGCAAGGACGTCACCCAGCAGGCGGGCACCCCTGAGCAACTCACCGCACTCGTCGAGGCGGCGACATCGTGACTGGATACCTCCCGAGCCCCACCGATTCGATCATCGAACTCGGACCGCTGCCGTTGCGCATGTACGCACTGTGCATCCTCCTCGGCATCGTCGTGGCAATCTGGATCACCGGTCGGCGCCTGGTCCCGCGGGGCTATCAGCGCGGTCAGGCCCTTGATGTCGCCGCCTGGGCGGTGCTCTTCGGGATCGTGGGCGGACGCCTCTACCACGTCATCACCACGCCCGACCCCTACTGGGGCGAAGGCGGCAACCCGGTCGACGCGGTGAAGATCTGGGAGGGTGGCCTGGGCATCTGGGGTGGCGTCGCGCTCGGCACGCTCGGAGCTTACCTCGGCTGCCGACGGCACGGCGTCTCGTTTCTTGCGTTCGCCGATGCCGCCGCGCCCGGTGTCGCGCTGGCCCAGGCCATCGGACGATGGGGCAACTGGTTCAACAATGAACTCTACGGTGGCCCGACGAGCCTCCCGTGGGGGTTGCGGATCCATGTCTGGGACCAGCCTGCCGGTCGCGCCGTCGTCGATGCCGACGGTGACGCCGTGCTTCGCGGCGTGTTCCACCCCACCTTCCTGTACGAGTCAGTGTTCTTGGTCCTTTTTGCCGTGGTGCTGTTCGTCCTCGACCGGCGGATGCGCCTGGCGCCCGGACAACTCTTCGGCGCATACGTCGCCGGCTACCCGGTCGGCCGTATCGTCATCGAACGGATGCGCACCGACGAGGCCGAGGTGATCCTGGGCCAGCGGCTCAACGTG
>JBOFJB010000043.1:0-7199 GCA_051650465.1 Dermatophilaceae bacterium
TGCGGGGGAGTGACGCGTTCGTCATCCAGAGTCACACCAGCCCGATCAACGAGAACATCATGGAGCACCTGCTCATGGTCGACGCGTTGAAGCGGGCCAGCACCAAGCGGATCACCGTGGTCATGCCGTTCTACGGGTACGCGCGCCAGGACAAGAAGCACCGTGGCCGGGAGCCGATCAGCGCCCGGCTCGTCGCCGACATGTTCAAGACCGCCGGGGCCGACCGGCTGATCTGCGTCGATCTGCATACCGACCAGATCCAGGGCTTCTTCGACGGGCCGGTCGACCATCTCATGGCGATCCCGATCCTCAGCGAGTACGTGGCCACGAAGTACGGCCATGAGGAACTCGCGGTGGTTTCGCCGGACGCCGGCCGGATCAAGGTGGCCGAGCAGTGGTCGAAGCGGCTCGGTGGGGTGCCGCTGGCCTTCATCCACAAGACCCGCGACGTCAACCGGCCGAATGAGATGGTCGCCAACCGGGTCGTAGGCCTGGTCCGCGACCGGGTGTGTGTCCTCGTCGACGACATGATCGACACCGGCGGCACCATCACCAAGGCCGCCGACGCGTTGATGGCCGACGGTGCCAAGGATGTCGTGATCGCCGCGACGCACGCCATCCTCTCTCCGCCGGCGGTCGAGCGGCTCCATGCGTGTGCAGCCCGCGAGGTCATCGTCACGAACACCCTCCCCATCGCCGCCGAGAAGGAGATCGGCTGCCTCACCGTGCTGTCGATCGCCCCGCTGATCAGCGCCGCGGTCAAGGAGGTCTTCGAGGACGGCTCGGTGACCAGCCTGTTCGGCGGTCGCGCCGGACCTGCCTGACTGTCGCCGCCGTCCGGCGCTGTGCTCAGCCTCAGCCGGATGACGCGGCGCGGCGGGCGCGGTATGCGGCGACGTTGGCGCGGGTGCCGCAGGTGCCCTCGCAGAACTTGCGGGACCGGTTCCGGCTGAGGTCGACGACCAGGTCGGCGCAGTTCTCGCCGGCGCACACCTTGAGCCGGTTCTGCTCGTCGGCGCGGAGCACATCGACCATCGCCATGCCGGTCTCGACGGCGACTCGCTGGTGAAACGGCGCGTCGTCGGACGTGGCGTGCACGTGCCAGCCCAAACCGCCGTGCCGCACCACCCGAGGCAGCGCGCCGCTCATGGCGAGCAGGGTGTTGACCTCGGCGGCGAACTCGTCGTCGCGCAGCGACCAGAGCCGCACCAGCCGGGGCCGCAGGTCGTGCACGGCGCCCAGCTCGTCCCGGGTGGTCGGACGTCGTCCGGTCCACTCCCAGCGGTCGAACCATTCGTCGAGTGCGGCGAGGTCGGGGAGGTCCTCGCGCTGCTCCGCGCCAGGGCCGGGGCCGGTGTTGGCCAGGGCGGCGGCATGCGCGAGGGTCAGGTCGGTGTCATAGGTGAAAAGCATCTTGACTCCTGACAGGCGGCTCGGCTAGCGTCAGGAACAACACGATAGTTCACTCCTGACATCTCGACCTGCACCCGGGCGGCTCCAGCCTCGGCCCGGCGGGCTTGAGACCCCAGGGGGCGGCACGCCGGCGCGGAGGAGGTCGAGGATGGACAGGGCTGTGCACCAACGGCGGTCAGGGCTCGGGCTGCTCGCGCTCGTGGTCTCCAGCGCGGCATTCGGCACCTCCGGGCCGATCGCGAAGGCGCTGATCGAGACGGGGTGGTCACCGGGCGCGGTAGTGCTGCTGCGGGTCGCCGGCGCGGCCGTGGTGATGGCGCCCGCAGCGGTCTGGTCGATGCGCGGGAGATGGGCCGCGCTGCGCGGCGAGTGGCCACCCGCCGTGGCGTACGGCCTGCTCGGGGTCGCCGCGGCCCAGCTCGGCTACTTCCAGGCCGTGGCCCGGCTCGAGGTCGGCGTCGCACTCCTCATCGAGTACCTCGGCATCGTGCTCGTCGTGCTCTGGGCCTGGGCCACGACGCGCCGTGCGCCGCGCCGCCTCACCGTTGCCGGCATCGTCACCGCCGTGGCCGGGCTCGTGCTGGTGCTCGACATCGCCGGGCAGCCAGTCTCGGATGTCGCCGGCGTCGCGTGGGCCCTGGTCGCCGCCGTCGGGCTGGCTGGGCACTATCTGCTCGCGGCACGCGAAACCCGGATGCCGCCGCTTGTCGTCGCGACCGTCGGGCTCACCTCGGGAGGGGTCGCGCTCGGCATCCTCGGCCTCACCGGGGTGGTGCCGCTCGCCGCCGGATCGGGACCGGTCGCGGTCGGGTCGGCGACGATTTCGGTCTGGCTGGCCTTCGCCGAGCTCGTCGTCGTGGCGGGCGCGGTCGCCTACGTGCTCGGCATCCTCGGGGCGCGTCACCTCGGGTCGACCGTCGCCTCGTTCATCGGACTCACCGAGGTGCTTTTCGCGGTCCTCGTGGCCTGGCTGGTGCTCGGTGAGCTGCCCGGCCCGGTGCAGCTCGTCGGTGGGCTGGTGCTCCTCGCCGGCGTGGCCGTCGTCCGGCTCGGCGAGAGCCGCGACGCCGAGCGCACCTCGCCGCGCACGTCATCCGCCTCGACGGCCGCCGACGTGCCGGCTCCGATCCGGTGACCTGCCCGGGGCGGACCGCTACCGATCGCGCAGTGTCGGCACCGATTTCCACCGCCTGCCGACGGTCCCCTACACTCCTCGGGTTGCCTCGGCGAGGGACGTCGCATCGGGCAGGTCCGCCCGGCCGCGCGAGACGCGCGGGATCCTGACGAGTCCGTGATCGACGGTGGCGGCACGCTGACTCGATGGGAGGCGCGCCGCGGCTGCCGATTGGCTCGGTGCCGCGCCCCGCGCCGAGGACGTCCAATGACCATTCCCCGCCGCCTCTCCCAGGAGCCCACCGTGTCTGACACTCGTCTCGTCGCCGAGGCCCGCACTCAATTCGGCAAGGGCGCGGCCCGCCGGATCCGCCGCGACCACAAGATCCCCGCAGTCATGTACGGCCACGGCACCGCGCCGGTACACATCACTCTCCCCGGTCACGACTCGATGCTGGCCTTGAAAACCTCCAACGCGCTGCTCACCATCGTGCTCGACGGCGAGGAGCGCCTCGCACTCGCCAAGGACGTGCAGCGCGACCCGATCAAGCCGGTCATCGAGCACATCGACCTCGTTGTCGTGCGGCGCGGCGAGAAGGTCACGGTTGACGTCCCGGTGCACGTCGAGGGCCAGGCAGCCCCCGAGACCATGGTGACCACCGACAGCACCACCCTCGAGGTCGAGGTCGAGGCCACGGCGATCCCGGAGACGCTCACCGTCTCGGTCGATGGCCTCACCGCAGGCACCCAGATCCTCGCGGGTCAGGTCGAACTCCCCGCGGGGGCGGTGCTCGTCACCGACCCCGAGGCGCTCGTGGTCAACATCAGTCAGCAGGCTTCTGCCGAGGCGCTCGACGCCGAACTCGCCGATGCCGAGGCCGGAGCCGAGGGCGCCGCCTCCGACGACGGGGCGGGCGCCACGGTCTCGTCGGACGAGCCCGCTGCTGAGCCCCAGACGTCCGAGCAGGGCTGACCACGGATGATGCCCTGCCCGGCGGGGACACCCGCCAGGCAAACTCGGATGCCGTGAGCGACACCTCGCCCTGGCTGGTGGTGGGTCTCGGCAATCCGGGTGAGCGCTACGCGGGAAACCGTCACAACGTGGGAGCGATGGTGATCGCCGAACTCGCCCGGCGGTCCGGGTCGGCGTTGCGCAGCCACAAGGCGCGCGCGGTGGCCGCGCAGGTTCGACTCGCTGGCGGGTCGGCACCGGGCCAGTCCGCGGTGCTCGCGGTGCCGGCGTCGTACATGAACGAATCGGGCGGGCCGGTGTCGGCGCTGCTGCGGTTCTTCTCGATACCCGTCGAGCGGCTGGTCGTGGTGCACGACGAACTCGACCTCGACGCCGGCGTCGTGCGGCTCAAGCGAGGCGGCGGTGAGGGTGGGCACAACGGGCTGCGATCAGTCAGTGCCGCGCTCGGCACCAAGGACTACCACCGGGTGCGGGTCGGCATCGGTCGCCCACCAGGTCGCCAGGACCCTGCCGACTTCGTGCTCCGGGACTTCTCGTCTGCGGAGCGCAAGGATCTCCCGTTCGTGGTCGACGACGCCGCCGATGCCGTGGAGTCACTCGTCACGCTCGGCCTGCTGGGTGCCCAGCAGCGGGTGCATGCCCCGCGCTGACTACGCTCAGCCTCATGCCGCCACGTCGCCGCACCGGTCTGACCGCCGGCCGCGCCGCGCTCGACGCATGGCGCGCCGACCCGGCATCCGCTGACCGCGCCACCACGGCCACCGCGGTGCGGCACACCCTCGACGAGCTCAGCGCCCGGGTGCCCGGCCGCAGCGTGGAGGTCCGCGTCCCCCCGTTCGGCGTCGTGCAGTGCATCGCCGGTCCCACGCACACGCGCGGCACGCCACCGAACACCGTTGAGACCGACCCGCAGACCTGGCTCGCCCTGGCTACCGGTGCCACCACGTGGGCCGACGCGATCGCCGGTGGTCGGCTCCGGACCAGCGGTGTCCGCGCGGATCTCTCCGCGGTGGTCCCGCTGACCGGCCCTGACTCGGCCGCCGGATGACGCCGGGCTGCTCCTACTCCACGGTGACGACGACGCGGTGCCAACCGGTGGCGCCGGAGGGGAACGGGTCGGTCCGCCGTTCGGGTTGGGTGACCCCGGTAGCGTCGGTGGCCCGTACGGTCAGTTCGTGCTCGCCTGGTACGGCATCCCACGGTAGGTACCACTGGCGCCAATAGTCGATGCCGGCGTCGGGGCCGAGCCGGGCCTCCTGCCAGCGCCCGTCGTCGACCCGTACCTCGACGCGTGCGATGCCGCGCTGCTGAGCCCAGGCCACACCGCCGATGACGACCCGGCCGGTCTGGAGCCCATTCGTGCCTTGAGGGGTGTCGATGCGCGACTGGGTGAGGATGGGGGCATCGGTGGCCCAGTCGCGCACGGTCCAGTAGGCGCGCTCGGCCGCGTAGGTGGTGAGTGTCATCCTGGTGAGCCATTTCGTGGCCCCGACGAAACCGTAGAGCCCGGGCGTGACGAGGCGAGCCGGGAAGCCGTGCCGAGCGGGTAGCGGTTCGCCGTTCATCGCGACCGCCACGAGTGCGTCGCGGTCGTCGGTGAGCGCCTGCACCGGCGTCGAGATCGTCATCCCGTCGGTCGACCGGCTGAGTACCTGGTCGGCGGACGCCCGTACGCCGGCCCGGTCGAGGAGGTCGCGGGTGCGGACCCCGAGCCAGCGTGCCGAGCCGACATAGGGGCCGCCGACCTCGTTGCTCACACAGGCGAGGGTGATGTCGGCCTCGACCATCGGCAGCGCCAGCAGTTGCTCGAAGGTGAGGGAGTACGGCGCGTTGACGTCGCCGTCGATGGTCAGCGACCAGTCGTCGGTGGAGACGCGGGGGATGACGAGCGCGGTGTCGATGCGGTAGAAGTTGGCCGTCGGCGTACGGAACGACGAGACCCCACGCACCGAGGAGTCGACGCCCACCGGCAGTGCGGTGAGCGGCGCGGCGGGCGAAGGCAGCACGACGTCCGTCGGCGCGCTCGACCGGGAGAGCACCTGTCCCAGGGCGCCGCCGGTGGCGGCCACCGCACCGAGGCCGGCGGCCGCCGCGAGCACCTGACGCCGGTCCGGGCCGCCCCGGCCCGCTGCCGTCACGTGCGGACCGGCGCCGGACGCCGGGTCGGATGCCGCCCACCCCCAGGTGTCGAGCAACCCGAAGAACCAGGACGCCAGCCCGATGCCGACGATCGCGGTCAGCGCCCCGGGGATGACGTCGACCGACGTGCTCTCCGGCCGCAGCGCGCCGGCAAGGGCCGTGCTGAGCGCGAGGGCGGCCAGCATCGCCAGGCCGAGCGTGCGGTGTCGCCGGGCGAGCGCGCCCACTGCACCGGCACCGGCCAGGGCCACCACCAGCACCGACCCGATGAGGATCGGTTTGTCGGCGGTGCCGAAGGTCGCGACCGCCCACTCCTTGACCGGTGTCGGCGTGAGGTCGACCACGGTGGAGCCCACGGCCGGCACCGGCGACGCCTCAGGCGACACGAACGCTGCCACGAGGTGCCCGACGCCAGCACCGCCGGCGGCGGCCAGCGCACCACCGAGGGCGTACCAGCGACGGCCGGGCGGCACCGCCGTCGGCTGGGCGAGCGGCTCGGGCTGGACCGTCGTCATCTGCCGGGCTCGGGGTCGCGGACGCTGGTGGGAGTCGTGCGCTTCGACATGGCTCCAGTCTCCGCCGTCGGCCGGCTGGGTCGTTGTCGGGTTCCCGTACCGTAAGGATCGTGACACGACCTCGCCGGCCGCGGTTCGCGCCGATCATCCTCACCGGTGCTGTGCTGGGGTTCGCGCTCGGTTCCGGAGCGGCGACGTTCGGCTGGTTCTCCCCGGACGTGGTGTCGTCCCCGCGAGGCGAGTACAGCGGCACCGCCGCAGTCGGGTACCTGGGTTTCCTCACTGCCGGCCTGTTCGCGCTGCTCGCCGCGGTCCTTGCGCTGGCGCTGGACCGGCGCAGCGACCGCAGCCGGTAACGGCCGATCTCGCGCCGGTCGCGCTCGCCGGGAGCGGAACCGGTGAGCGGTCTTCCGGTGCGCCGGCGTCATCCGATGGTGGTCCGGCGCTATGCCAGACTGGGCCCGTGCCACGCGGTGACGGACGCCTGAACCACGACCTACTCCCCGGTGAGAACGTCCCCCAGGACGCCTGCGGCGTCTTCGGGGTGCGGGCACCGGGCGAGGATGTCGCCAAGCTCACCTACTACGGGCTGTACGCGCTGCAGCACCGCGGCCAGGAGTCCGCCGGCATCGCGACGTCCGATGGGCAGCGGTTGCTGGTCTATAAGGACATGGGCCTGGTGTCGCAGGTGTTCGACGAGCGTTCGCTCGCGTCGCTCCAGGGCCATCTCGCGGTCGGTCATTGTCGGTACTCGACCACCGGCGGCTCCACCTGGGAGAACGCCCAACCCACGCTTGGTGGGCACTCGGGGAGCACGGTCGCCCTGGCGCACAACGGAAACATCGTGAACTCGGCCGAGCTTCGCGACATTGTGCTCGCTCGTCGCAGCGAGCGGCGGGCGGAGCAAACCGGCCGGCTGAATGGCGACGGCGACCTCACCGAGTTGGCCCGCGGGAACACCACCGACACCGCGTTGGTCACCGCGCTGCTGGCCGACGACCCGGGCCGCACGGTCGAGGCCGCGGCACTCGAGGTGCTGCCGATGC
>JBOFJB010000044.1:0-3545 GCA_051650465.1 Dermatophilaceae bacterium
AGCCGGCCGGCTCGGTGGCCCGCTACGAGGCGCGGGTCGGTGACAACCACCACCACGTGGTCTGCCGTGGCTGCGGCACCATCGCCGACGTCGACTGCGCGACGGGCTCCACGCCGTGCCTCACGGCATCCGACGACCACGGCTTCGCCATCGACGAGGCCGAGGTCGTCTACTGGGGCACCTGCGCGGCATGCGCCGCCGCCGCGTCGCGCTCAACATCCTCACCACCGGAAACCCTGTCAGACAACGCGATCGGAGACACCAATGAGTGACCCGCACCAGGGCGTGACCGCCCAGGGCAGCGAGAGCGAGAACCCGGCCCTCGAGGCCCCGACCCCGGCGACCACCCGCCCGCGCACCAACCAGGACTGGTGGCCGAACCAGCTCGACCTCTCGGTGCTGCACAAGCACCACCCGGCCGGCGACCCCATGGGTGCCGGATTCGACTACGCCGCCGAGGTGGCCGGCCTCGACGCCGACGCCCTCAAGGCCGACCTCGCCTCGGTGATGCGCACCTCGCAGGACTGGTGGCCGGCCGACTTCGGGCACTACGGCCCGTTCTTCATCCGGATGAGCTGGCACGCCGCCGGCACCTACCGCGTCGAGGACGGCCGTGGTGGCGGAGGCAGCGGCCAGCAGCGCTTCGCCCCGCTGAACAGCTGGCCCGACAACGGCAACCTCGACAAGGCCCGCCGGCTGCTCTGGCCGGTCAAGCAGAAGTACGGCAAGCAGGTCTCGTGGGCCGACCTGCTCGTGCTCGCCGGCAACGTGGCCATCGAGGACATGGGCCTGCCGACCTTCGGCTTCGCCTTCGGCCGCGCCGACGTGTGGGAGCCGGAGGAGGTGTTCTGGGGTCCGGAGGACGCCTGGCTCGGCGACGAGCGCTACAGCGGCGACCGGATGCTCGCCGAGAAGCTCGGGGCGGTGCAGATGGGCCTCATCTACGTCAACCCCGAGGGCCCGAACGGGGAGCCCGACCCGCTGAAGTCGGCGCGCGACATCCGCGAGACCTTCGCCCGGATGGCGATGAACGACGAGGAGACCGTGGCGCTCATCGCCGGCGGCCACACCTTCGGCAAGGCACACGGTGCTGGTGATCCCGACCTCGTGGGCGCCGAGCCCGAGGGGTGCCCGGTGCACGCGATGGGCCTGGGCTGGCAGAGCCTGCACGGCACCGGCAAGGGCCGCGACGCCATCACCAGCGGCCTCGAGGTCACCTGGACCCAGGTGCCCACACAGTGGAGCACCAAGTACCTCGAGAACCTCTTCGGCTTCGAGTGGGAACTCACGACAAGCCCGGCCGGTGCGCACCAGTGGCAGCCGAAGGACGGCGCCGGTGCGAACACCGTGCCCGACCCGGAGAGCGGCGAGCTCACCCGGCCGCCGACCATGCTCACCACCGACCTCGCGCTGCGGGTCGACCCGGCCTACGAGAAGATCTCGCGCCGGTTCCTGGAGAACCCCGACGAGTTCGGCGTCGCGTTCGGCAAGGCTTGGTACAAGCTGCTGCACCGCGACCTCGGCCCGGTCGAGCGGTTCCTCGGCCCGTGGGTGCCCGAGGTGCAGCCGTGGCAGGACCCGGTGCCGGCCCGGCCGGAGACGCTCATTTCGGATGACGACGTCGCGGCACTGAAGGAGGCCGTGCTCGCCAGCGGGCTCACCGGGCCGCAGTTGGTGCGCACGGCCTGGGCCTCGGCGGCGAGTTTCCGCGGCACCGACAAGCGCGGTGGCGCCAACGGTGCCCGGGTGCGGCTGGAGCCGCAGCGCTCGTGGGAGTCCAACGACGCGGCCGAGATCGACACCGTCGTCGCGGCGCTGACGCGGGTCAAGGCCGACTTCGACGGCCGCCGCGGGGCCACCGTCTCGCTCGCCGACCTCATCGTGCTCGGCGGGTCGGCCGCGGTCGAGAAGGCGGCCCGCGACGCCGGGCATGTGGTGACCGTGCCGTTCCACCCGGGCCGTACCGACGCCGCCCAGGAGCAGACCGATGTCGACTCGTTCCGGTACCTCGAGCCGCGGGCCGACGGGTTCCGCAGTTACCTGCGCCCGGGCGAGAAGGTCTCGGCCGAGTCACTGTTGGTCGAGCGCGCCACTTTGCTCACCCTGACCGCGCCGGAACTCACCGTGCTCGTCGGCGGGATGCGGGCGCTCGGCGCCAACGTCGGCGACAGCCCGCTCGGTGTGCTCACGGACCGGCCGGGGCAGTTGACCAACGACGTGCTGCGCACGCTGCTCGCGCCGGGTACCGAGTGGAGTCCGTCACGCACCGACGAAAACGTCTACGTCGGCCGCGACACCGCCACCGGCGAGGAGCGCTGGACCGCGTCGGCTGCGGATCTGGTCCTCGGGTCGCACGCGCAGTTGCGGGCGCTCGCCGAGGTGTACGCCAGCGACGACGCGGCCGAGAAGTTCGTGGCCGACTTCGTCGCCGCGTGGGTCAAGGTCATGGAACTCGACCGCTTCGACCTGCACCGCTGACCCGCCGCCCCCCGGCGCGATCGGGCCCCGGACCACCTGCCTGGCGGTCGGGGCCCGCTTGCGTTCCTGGTGGGCACCAGTCGCGCGCCATCCGCGCGAGACCATCCGCGCGAGGATGGATGCCGGCCGGCATCCGCGCTCGCCTGTTGTCGGCCGGTCCGCCGCGGGCTTTCGCCTGTCCTGGCGCCCGCGGCGCGGGGCCTGCTCGACACCAGCGTTTTCATCGCTGCCGAGACGGGGCGAACCATCGACGCCGAGATGTTGCCGGACGAGGCGGTGATCTGCCCCGTGACGGTCGCCGAGTTGCAGGCCGGAGTCTTGGCGGCCACTGATGTCGACGTCCGCGCCCGGCGCCTCGCGACCCTCGAATCGGTGGCGGATGCCGAAGTGCTCTCGATCGACGGCGCCGTCGCCGCGGAGTGGGCTCGGCTCCGGGTGCACCTTGCCGAACACGATCGGCGGGTTAATGTCAACGACCTGTGGATCGCGGCGACCGCAGCCGCCCATCAGATCCCGGTCGTCACCCAGGACGATGATTTCGGCCCACTCGACGGGGTTCGCGGTCTCGAGATCGTCCGGGTCTGACCACGCCAGGCTCCGCTCCTGCCGCAGGCACCCTGCGCCGGCGGGATCGCTGAGGTCGTTCGGCGACTCACCGGTCTTCCCCGAGCCCCCGGTGGCGTGTCAGCATGACCAGATGGTGACGACAACGCGCCGAGTATGGCTGGTCGTGGCCGCAGTGGTAACCGTGGTCAGTGGTGCTGCCTGCTCGGCCGACACGGCATCCCCCGCGGGTGACGACACGTCATCCGGCGCGGGGCGCGCGAACGGTGGCGGTGCGCCGATCGCGCTCGACCAGGTACGGATGCCGGTCGGGGTCGAGCCCGTCGCCGTCACCAGCGCCGGCGACCAGGTGCTGGTCGGCGGTCGCGCCCCCGACGGGTCCTCGGTGCGGCCCCGGCTTTATCTCGGCCCGGATGCCGCCCGCCTCGCCGAGGTGCCCGTCGCCCCGGTGTCGCCCACGGCGTTCGAGGCGAAGTGGTTCCAACTCGACCTCACCGCGAAGG
>JBOFJB010000045.1:0-16196 GCA_051650465.1 Dermatophilaceae bacterium
ACGCCCGGCGAGAGCAACTCGACCTGCTCTCGTTCGACCTGCTCGCTCTGCAACAGCCGGTCGCGACCGAACTCCGCGTCGTCGTGACCAGCATGCGGATGAGCAGCGACATCGAGCGGATGGGCGACCTCGCCCGGCATATCGCCAAGGTTGCCCGACTGCGCTACCCCCAGTCGGCGGTGCCGACCGAACTCCGTCCGACGTTCCATCGGATGGGAGAGGTCGCGGAGAAGCTCGTCATCAAGGCTGGTGACGTCCTTGCCGCCAGAGACGTGGATGGCGCCCGTGAGATCGAACACGACGACGACGCCATGGACGCCCTGCACCGCGACCTCTACGGCCGGATCACCGAGTCCGCCTGGCAGCACGGGCTCGAGGCAGCGGTCGACGCCACCCTGCTGGGCCGTTACTACGAGCGGTTCGGGGACCACGCCGTGTCCGTCGCCGAGCGGGTGATCTGGGTCGTCACCGGCGAGTGGAGCGCGGAGGCGGATGACGAACAGCCAGTTCCCGAGAACGCCACAGACGACGCCCGCTGACGACCAGGTCTCGTCGGCAGGAGCCGATCTCGCCGCCCGGTGTCGTGGGTAAGTTGTCCGGTCGATGGCGATCACCACGCCAGGTACTCCGGTCTCGCCGCCCGGTGTCGTGGGTAAGTTGTCCGGTCGATGGCGATCACCACGCCAGGTACTCCGGTCTCGCGGCCTGAGCCGGTGACGTGGTACGAGTCAGCCCGAGCGGGTCGCCCGAACAGCGAATGCGGTCGCCACCAGCAACCCGCCGATGGCCGTGACGAAGCCCAAGGTGGCCTGGTCGCGAACCGCGAGAAGGGTGTGACTCAGGGTCTCAGGCCGGATCGACGTCGCCAGGTCGGTGAACATCGCCGGCCTGACCTGGGCCGCCAGGCCGAACCCGGAGACGAGCACTCCGACGACTCCGAGCCCGAACACCGACCACCGCGCGTACGCGATGGCGAGCGCCAGGGCGACCAACCCCACGACGAGCAGCGCAAGGGGGAGAAGCGCAGCACCACGCCGGGATAGCACCTGCGACTGGTAGTTCTCGGTACCACCGGCCAAGACCAGCGCGAGCCCGGGCAGGACCCCGACCACCGCGACCCCCAGCGACACCAGCGGGCCCCACTCGTCGCGGTCCGCGCGCCGAACCCGACGACCCCCACCATCCGTGCGCCCAGCCCGACGGCTCTCACCATCCGTGCGCCCAGCCCGACGGCTCTCACGGGTTGTCAGCCCCGCGACGAGGAAGACGACGCCGATAGTCAGCACCAGTCCCCCGACCAGGGCGACCTGAGCACCGCGGCCCACATCCGACGTCAGCACCGTGCCCGGTTCACCTGGCGGCGAGGCGACAGCGATGCCCCCCGCGGCCAGGTGACCCGCAGCGAGGAAGAAGGCGCCACCCGAGGACCAGGCGGTGGCGTACATCGCGATGCCGAGGAACAGCGTGCCGACCGAACCGACGAAGGCCAAGGTGGCGACATCAGACCCGCCGAAGCCCACGTTGCCGCTGATGACCCGCCCCGCGGTCCAGAAGATCAGGAGGTAGCCCACGGCACAGCCGGACGCGGCGACGACAACGCTGCCGAAACGGGCTACCACGCAAGCACCGTAGCCGAGCGGCGGGAACACGACCGAACGAATGGCGTCAGGCCAACCGCGCCGGTCCGCTGGCCGGACCGGCCGCACCTGCCCAGTTGCCCAGTTGCCCAGTTGCCCCAGGCCACCAGACCCGCTGGGCCACCCTGTCCGCTCAGAACGGCAGACGAACGCGCTCCGCCGGCATCCGACATGGGTCTGTCTCGGCCGGTCTCAGCGCCCCTGCCCGGCGACCGCGGCCGCAGCGGCCGCGGCGGCATCCGGGTCGAGGTACTCACCCGGGACGGTCGGCATCAGGTCGGCACCGAGCCGATAGACCAATGGCATCCCGGTCGGGATGTTGAGGCCGGCGATGTCGGCGTCGGAGATACCGTCGAGGTGCTTGACCAGGGCCCGCAGGCTGTTGCCGTGGGCGGTGACCAGGACAGTGCGCCCGTGGACGAGGTCGGCCCGGATCTCGTTCTCCCAGTAAGGCATCATCCGCGGGATGACGTCCGCGAGGCACTCAGTCCGGGGGACCTCGACCCCGGAGTACCGCGGGTCGGCGCTCTGGTCGTACTCGCTGCCGGGCTCGATCGGCGGTGGCGGCGTGTCGAAACTGCGCCGCCACAGCATGAACTGCTCGTCGCCGTAGCGCTCGCGGGTCGCCGACTTGTCCAGCCCCTGGAGCGCGCCGTAGTGGCGCTCGTTGAGCCGCCAGTTGCGGCGGACCGGGACCCAATGCCGGTCGCAGGCGTCGAGCGCGAGGTTGGCAGTGGTGATGGCCCGCCGCAGCACCGAGGTGTGCACGACATCCGGCAGGTGGCCGGCCTCGGCGAGCAGCCGCCCGCCGCGCACCGCCTCGGCTCGACCCGTGTCGGTGAGGTCGACGTCGACCCAGCCGGTGAACAGGTTGCGCCGGTTCCAGTCGGACTCGCCGTGCCGCAGCAAGATCAGCGTGTGGTCACCCATGGCGGTCACCCTAGCGAGGCTCCGGCGGCGGGTCGTCGGGGCGCTCCAGGACGGTGCGGAACGCCTCCAGATTGCGCAGGCTCTCACCGCGCGAGACCCGCCACGCCCATTCCTTGCGCATCGAGGTGACGAACCCGATGAGGAGCAACTCGTCAAACGGCTCGTCGGCGGCCGCGAGCACTACCCCGAGCAGCTGGTCGAGCTGCTCGGGGTCGACCGCCGCCGCCGGAAGGCGGCCACTGACGTACACGTCGCCGGCGCGGTCGATCGCGTAGGCCAGTCCGGGCAGCCGCACGTTGCGTCGCAGGAGGTACCGGTACACCTGCTCGTGGTTCTCGTCGGGGCGGCGGATGACGAACGCCGACACCGACAGCGCCTGATCGGCGCACATCAGCGAGACGATGGTCGTCAACTTCTTCTCGCCTGGCAGTGAAACGACGAGTTCGCCTTCGCGAGAACCGGATTCCCATGGCATACCACTGGCGTGGAGGTAGTCGGTGACGACCTCCACGAGCCGCGCGGCGCTGCCACCGACCGTCACGGGATGACCGCGGCCGGGATGCCAGCCAACGCCTCGGCATCGTTGATCGACGACTCCCGAGGATGCGCGACAGCATCGGCATACACCGCCATCAGCCGATCAGCCGTCCGGGACCAGCCAAAGCCGGCGGCGTGCTCGACCGCTCGACGCGACAGGTGAGCGCGCCGCCCCGGGTCGAGCACCACGTCGCCGAGCGCGGTCGCCCACGCTGACGTGTCGTGGCCATCGACCAGGATGCCGGCGTCGCCCACGGCCGTCGGCAGACCGCCGACGTTGGCCGCCACCACCGGCGCACCGCACGCCTGCGCCTCGATGGCGACCAGACCGAAGGACTCGCTGTGCGAGGGAACAGCAACGGCGTCCGCGGCGCGGTACCAGCGGGCGAGCGTCATCCGGTCGACTGGTGGCACCAGGCGTAGCGAGACGCCGACCGCGCGTGCCAGGTCGTCGAGGCCCATGGGGGTGTGGGCGCCGGTACCGCTCGCCCCGCCGACGACACCGACGACGAGCCGGCGACCCAACCCGGGATGACGCCGGGCGAGTTCGGCCGCAGCCCGCACCAGTACGTCGGGGCCCTTGTGCGGCTGGATCCGCCCGACGAACAGCACCAGGACGGCATCCGCGGGAACCCCGAGCTCGACCCGGGCCTCCGTACGAGAACCGGGGACGAACGTGGTGAGGTCGACCCCCGGCTCGGCGACCACCACCCGGCTCGGGTCGGCGCCGTACAGGTGGGCGAGTTCCTCGGCTTCCTGGATGGTGTTCGCCACGAGACGGTCCGCGGCGGCGACGACTTGGGACTCGCCGATCTCACGACCGAGCGGCTCGGGGACGTCACCGTCGGCGAGGTGCAGGTTCTTCACCCGGGCCATCGTGTGCATCGTGTGCACCAGCGGGACGCCCCACCGGTCGGCGGCGAGCCAACCCACCTGACCGGAGAGCCAGTAGTGGGAGTGCACGAGGTCGTAGTAGCCGGGTTCGTGGTGGGCCGCGACCCGCATCATGCCGGCAGCGAACGCGCACAACTGGCCCGGCAGGTCCTCTTTGGCCAGACCCTCGTACGGCCCTGCCGGCACGTGCCGGACGACAACAGCCGGCCCGACCTCCAGTACCGCTGGCTGGCTCGCCGCGGTGGTGCGGGTGAAGAGATCGACGGCCACGCCCCGGCGGGCCAACTCGCGGGCGACCTCGAGGACGTAGACGTTCATGCCCCCGGCGTCACCGATGCCGGGCTGGGCCACCGGGGAGGTGTGCACCGCGACCATCGCTACCCGGCTCGGCGCACCGGCCGTCCCGGAACTCGCGACCCTCCCTGACACGCCCATGCCATCGAGTCTGGCACGGGCTCGCGCAAGGATGGCGGTGACGCTGGACACCACCCGGAGCAACCTCAGCGCACGGCCCGGCGGACGGTGATGAGCGCGGTGCACGCCGTCCTACTCTTGGCCGGTGGCTCGACTGCGACCGCTTGGTGTCGTCACCCGGGGGACGACCGCACCGAACCGGCTACGGCGGTGCGACCGCTGGATCACCGGGCCCGAAGCATGGCGGCTGCGGCGGGCAGGTCCGGCACCGGTGGTGGTCGACCTGGGCTTCGGGGCGTCGCCGGTCACCGTGCTCGAACTATCCGCGCGGCTGCGCCGGGTGCGCCCGGACGTCGAGGTGGTCGGTCTCGACATCGATCCCGACCGGGTCCGTTCGGCACGCCACGTCGAGCGACCCGGGGTTCGCTTCGCCATCGGCGGCTTCGAGGTACCGCTCCCTGACGGACGACGACCCGTCGTCATCCGGGCGTTCAACGTGCTACGGCAGTACGACGAGAGTCACGTGCCGGGCGCCTGGGGCGCCTGCACCACTCGGCTGGCCGACGACGGCGTGTTCGTCGACGGAACCTGCGACGAACCTGGACGACTCGCGGCCTGGGTGTCGGTCGGTGCGAACGGCCCGCGCCGGCTCACCCTGTCGTGGCGACTTCGTGGTCTGGACCGGCCTGGGGTGGTGGCGGAACGGCTACCGAAGGTTCTGATCCACCGCAACGTGCCGGGCGAACCGGTGCACGCGTTGCTCACCGCGCTCGACGCAGCGTGGGAGCGGGAGGCAGCACGGCAGAACTTCGGCACTCGTCAGCGGTTCATCGCCGCGGTCACCGCGCTGCGGGACGAGGGTTGGCCGACGCTCGACGGGCCGTCGCGGTGGCGCCTTGGCGAGCTCACCGTGGCGTGGGATGCCGTGGCACCCACCAGCGCCGGGCGGGCCGCCCGAGGCGGCCCGCCTCATCCGGCGCGGTGAGACACCGGTCGAGCGTCACCACGGTCCGTAGGGGCCTTGCCGACCGCTGCCGCCGCGGCCGGTGACCTGGTCCAGCGCCGGCTTAACGTCGGCAAGGTAGACCCCGGCAGCGACGACGGGGACGATCGCGAACAGGCTGAGACCCCTGCCGAGCCCGGCGAAACCGACGAGCGCCGCGATCCCGGTGAGCAGCGTCCAGAAACCCTTGGTGCGTTTCCCGGCGGCGACGAACGCATCGGCACGGCGACGAACGCAGTCGACGAGTGCGTACACCTCGACGAGCAACGCCGCGACCAGCAGAACCTGCACGACCCACTGCTGGGTCTCGGCCAGCAAGAGTTCCATCGGCACAGTCTAGGGGCGTGCACTGCCAACGGTTCTCGGGTCGGCCCCCGCTCCAGGGCAGCACTCGACGACTCCGTGCCGCCGAGTACATGGACCGGGGCCAACCGCTCGGCGGTACGGTCGTGGTGTCCAGTTCCGGTGCGGTGGACAGCCGTGTGGCCCCGCACCGACGGTCAGAGGTCGAGGACGATGGTCACCGGCCCGTCACCGACGAACTCGACCTCCATCTGCGCACCGAAACGCCCGGTGGCGACCTCGACCCCACGCGTTTGCAGCGCGGCGACCACCGCGTCGACCAGCGGCTCAGCCACCGACGACGATGCCGCTGCGTTCCACGACGGCCGGCGGCCCTTGCGGGTATCGGCGTACAGGGTGAATTGACTGACGACGAGCACCGGCGCGCGCTCGTCGAGCACCGACCGCTCGTCGCGCATGATCCGCAACTCGGCGATCTTCCGCGCGACCTGCTCGACCTGCCTCGGCCCGTCGGAGTGGGTCACCCCGACGAGGGCGACCAGGCCCGGCCCGTCGAGCGAGCCCACCACCTCGCCGTCGACCCGCACCGCCGCTCGAGTCACTCGCTGAAGCACGACCCGCACGTCGACTACCTGTCGAGGATGCCGACCGCGGCCACCTCGCCGACCGGCCGGCCGTGGCCGAGGACCGGCGCGTCCTCGGCGCGGCCGTACCCGGATGACGCCACGCCTAAGCGGCGCAGGACGGCGGCCATGACGACCGGGCGAGGCCGCTGAGCGCCATCCGCGATCTTGAGCGCCACCCCACGGCCGTCGGCCAGGCCGACGGCGTACACCCCCTCGGCGCCGTCCTTCCCGATCAGCCCATCGGTGCCGCGGACGAGTGCGCTGACATCGCGCCGGGTCCCACCGAGATGGTCGGGGTAGGTGCGGATGGCGTACGCGACCGCGGCTTCCGGGGTACCGGCCGGCGCTGCCGCGATCTGGCCGAACGACCGCGCGAGGCCGGCCAGCGAGACCGCGAATACCGGTGCGCCGCAGCCGTCGACGCCCCACTGCGTCACCGGCTCGACCGCGAGCCGGCCGAGCGTCGACGCGACGTGGCGCTGCACGGGGTGGTCGACATCGAGGTAGGTGCTGGTCGGCCAGCCGTTCGCCAGGCACGTGATGAGCATCGCGGCGTGCTTGCCCGAGCAGTTCTGCACGAGCGGTCGAGCCACCTGGCCGGCGGCGAGCCCGGCATCACGCTCCTGCTCGTCGTACGGCCGGTCCGGAGTGTTCTGCAGGTCCGCCTCGGTGAGCCCGGCCGCGGCGAGCATCTCGCGGACTCCGTCGAGGTGGAACTGCTCTCCGCTGTGGCTGGCGCACGCCAGCGCGAGATGCTGCGGGGGCAACTGGAGCCCCGCCTCGAGCATGGCCACCGCCTGGAGCGGCTTGTTCGACGAGCGTGGGAGCACTGCAGCGGTGGCGTCCCCCCAGGATTCGACCAGCGCGCCGTCCGGGCCGGTGACCGCGATGCTCCCGCGGTGGACCGACTCGACGATGCCGCTGCGCGTGACCTGGGCGACCACCGGCGCCTCGTTGAGGGCTGCCGAGATCACGGGCGCGCTCACGACATCCGACCCGGCGTTCACGACATCCGACCTTACCTGCGCGGCTGATGGCCGTTAGCGCGGTCACCAGGACACCGACGACCCGGGGCCGGTAGACGTCGGCCCCGGGTCGGGGGTCATGGCGACAGAGCGGTGACCTTGGCTTTCGCGGTCGCAGGCGCCGAGAGCGTCAGTCGCCGACCTTGGCCGCGGCCTTCTTTGCGGCCTTCGGGCCTGCCTTGGCGGTCTTCGACGCGCTGGTCCGCACCGACGTGGCCGACGCGCCAGTCTTCTTGGCGGCCTTCGTCCCCGTGGTGCCGGTGCGCTTGGCCGCTGAGCGGGTGCGCTTGACCGAGGCCGTCACCTCGGTCTGAGCGGTCTTCGCCTCATCGGCGACCGAGTCGACGATCGTCGAGGCAACCCTCGCGGCCTCTTTGCGGCCGGTGGTGACCGTGGCCTTGGCTGAGCGCTCGACATCGGCGACCGCCTGCCGGGCCGTGGTGACCGCACCCTTGGCCTGAGCGACCGTCGACTCGGCCTGAGCGAGCAGATCCTGGGTCGACCGCTGGGTCCGGATGCGGCGGACGAGGCCCTTGCCGCGGGTCGCGAGGTCGGCGTACTCGACCGCGACGCGGTCACTCACCGCCTTGCCCTGGTCGACCGCGCGCGCCGGGAGTTCCTGGACCTGGGCAGCGAACTCGGCGGCACGGGCCTGGACCTTGGCCGGGGTGAGGTCAGCGCGGGTCCGGGCCCACGCGGAGCGCGGGTCCTGGGCGCGGACACGCGCCTCGCGGACCTTCTCGACGGCGAGGTCAGTCGCGCCGACGACGACGAAGAGCGGGGTGGGGTCGATGGTGGTGCGGACATCGTCGAGGACCGACATGGTGACTCCTTCAGGTGTGGTGGATCGGTTCGGTGGAGCCGGCGACAGTGCCGGCGACCGGCGTCATTGCCGGAGGGGTGGTGGCGGACCTCGTTGCCGACGTCACGACCGGCGTCATTGCCGGGAGTTCGGCGCCGGTCGAGGGTGGCGACCGGCGCGGCCGGGGCCACTCCGGGTTCACGACGGCTCGTCCTCGACGTAGGTGGAGTAGATGTCGAGGAGCGTAGAGCGCTGCCGCGCGGTGAGGCGCCGGTCCGCAGCAATTGCCCGACGGACATCGAGCACCTCACGGTCGGAACCGCTGCTGGCACCGTCGAGGATGCCGGCCTTGATGTAGAGCGTCTCCGCAGACACCTCCAGGCCCTTCGCGAGTTGCTGGAGGATCTCGGCGCTGGGGCGCTTCACGCCACGCTCGATCTGGGATAGGTAGGGGTTGGACACCCCGGCGAGCTCGGACAACTGGCGAAGGGACAGCCGAGCGGCCGTGCGCTGCTCGCGCAGGTACTCGCCAAGGCTGCTGCCCAGGTCGTTCAGCGGATTCTTGCTCACCAGACCATTGTGCTTGCTCTGGTTAGCAAGGCGCAAACTCGGGCAAGCGTGAGGTCGCCCACATCGATGATGCGGAACTGGCGGTCGTTGAAGACTCTGGACATTCCCGTCGGGCAGCGGCTGGTCATCGTCGGGCCCAATGCCTCGGGCAAGTCGAACGTCCTGGACGCAATCCGCTTCCTTCGCGATCTCGCCACCCCCCGGCGGGGGACTCCAGGATGCGCTGAGGCGCCGGGGTGGACTGAGCCGAGTGCGATGCCTGTTCGCCCGCAGCCACTTCCACGGCTGGATGGGCCTCGAACTTGGCGTGACGGGCGACGATGGCGTGCGGTGGCGCTACGAACTCGCCGTCAAAGGGGAGAAAGGTGGCCTTAACCGCCCCATCGTCGCTCGGGAGCGCGTGACCCGCGGCGGCGAGGTCGTGCTTGACCGGCCAAGCACGACGGACCACGCCGACCCGGAGCGGCTCACCCAGACCGCGTTGGAGCAGATCTCCGAGAACAAGGGCTTCCGGGAGATCGCCGAGTTCCTGGCGGCCACCCGGTACCTGCACCTGGTGCCGCAGGTAATCCGAGATAGTTCCCGCGCCGGAGCCGACGCGGACGATCCGTTCGGCGGCGACTTCATCGCCCGAATGAACCATGTGCCGGACCGGACTCGAAACGCGTGGCTGCGCCGCGTCACCGAAGCACTCCAGGTGGCCGTGCCCCAGTTCTCTTCGCTGGAGGTCGCGGTCGACGCCAGCGGCCGACCGCACCTCGAGGCTCGCTACACGAACTGGCGCTCCAGTGACGCCCGGCAGGACGAACGCGACCTCAGCGACGGCACGCTGCGGCTGATCGGGCTGCTCTGGTCGCTAGTGGAGGTGCGCCGACGTGGCGCCCCGGTGCTGCTCGAAGAACCCGAACTCTCGCTGCACCCAGCGGTCATCCGCCACCTGCCATCCGCGCTAGCAAGAGCCCAGCGGTCGAACGGAGCTCAAGTCATTCTCACCACCCACAGCCCGGAACTGCTGGCCGACGAGGGGGTGCGGGCAGACGAGGTGTTGGTGCTGACGCCGACCCAGGACGGCACGATCGGTGAGGTCCTCGACCAAGACGATGCTGCTGTGCAGCTTCTAGCGAGTGGGTTGACCGCGGCAGAAGTGGCGATGCCCCGCACCGAACCGGTTGATGTCGCAAAACTCGCGGCGGTCGATCTGGTCGCTCGCTGACGTGCGCACGGTGGGCGTCATGGTCGAAGGCCTTGTCGATCGCGCCGTCGTCGAGCGGTTGCTCGCCACCCGGTCGATCACCGTGGACCCGAAGCGGGTCGTGGTGGCCGGGGGCAAGACCACGTTCGACGTCCGCATCCGCAGCATCAATCGGGCCGCTCGTGGCGGCGGGTGGTTCGCGCTACGAGATGCTGACCACCACGGCGGCGGCTGCCCAGTCACCGTACGACGCGGTCTGCTCGCCGAGCAGCAAGAGCCCGCCCTGTGCTGTCGGCTGGCCGTGCACACGGTCGAGGCTTGGCTGTTGGCCGATCAGCAAGCCTTCGCGGAGCACTTCGCCATCTCGCGAGATCACATCCCGCTATCGCCCGAAGCGGAGGACGCGCCGAAGGCGGCACTGGTCGCCGCATGTCGCAGGTCTCGACGTCGTGACGTTCGCGATGGAGTCGCTCCTCCGCAAGGCAAGCCTGGAGTCGGGCCGGAGTACACGGCGATGCTCAGTGGCTATGCCCGTGACGCGTGGCGACCGGATGAAGCGGCTCGGTCCGCGCCGAGTCTCGACCGCGCGCTGCGCGCCGTCGATATGCTCATCGGCCGTGGCACGTGGTGACCACCCGAACACTGACCTGCACACCTCGGCGAGCGGTGGGCGTCATCCAGTCAGCAGAACCGCAACTGACGGGACGGGCGCCAGACGGGTCAGGCGCGGACGATCGAGGTCTGAGCCGCAGCGACGCCACCGACGAGCAGTGGGGCATCCTCGGGGACCGAGCGCTTGAGCACCGCCAGCCCGATCGGGCCGTCCTCGACATGCCGTGCCACCGACGTCAGCCGCCCCACCTCACGGTCACCGGCGGTCACCGGCGACCCGGCATCCGGGAGCACATGACCGGACCCGTCGAGGTGGAGGAACACCAGCCGGCGCGGCGGCCGGCCGAGGTTGTGCACCCGGGCGACGGTCTCCTGACCGCGGTAACAGCCCTTGTTCAGGTGCACCGCCGTGCGCAGCCAGTCGACCTCGTGGGCGATGGTGCGGTGGTCGGTCTCGTGGCCGAGCCGTGGCCGCCAGGCCGCCACCCGCAGCGCCTCGGCGGCCCAAGTGCCGGCAAGTGGACGGTCGCCGACGGCCTCGACGAGCGCGGACCGCGGCACGATCAACTCGCGCCAGGGACGCTCCGCCCCTGGGTGACCGTCAACCGGGCCGTACGCGGCGGTGTCACCGACAAGCCCCGGCCACGGATCGACCCAGGCCAGCGACTCGCCGGGCGCGGACTCTGCGCTGATGGGCTCCCCCAGCACCGCCCACTCGGCGGTGACATCGGCGACCTCGACGCGCAGCATGAATCGCATCGAGTCCAGCCAGGCGACCAGGGCGGGAGCGGTGCCGGGCTCGACCGTCATCCAGGTGCTCTCGCCATCGTCGACGACGTGCAGGGCATGCTCGACGTGCCCCTTGGGCGAGAGCACCAGCGACTCACGGGACTCGCGCGGCGCCAGGCCGGCGAGTTGCTGGGTGGTCATCGAGTGCAGCCAGGTGAGTCGGTCGGGCCCGCTGACGGTCACCACTGCGCGGTGCGAGAGATCGACCACGGCCAGCCCCTCGGCGAGCACACGCTGCTCGCGTGCCGGGTCGCCGTAGTGCGCGGCGACCCCGGCATCGACACCCTCGCCCTCGACCGCCCCAGGCCGGTCGAGCAGCACGGATGACGGTGCCGTCACCGGCACCGGGTCGACGACCTCGGCAGGACCACTCACCCCATCCACTGTAGGTCGGCTACCCGACGCGCTTGAGTTCGGCCGACAGATGGGACTGCACCGGCTGGCCCACCGCCGCCATATCCATGACCCACATGAGGTTGCTGTTCACGTAGCCGTACAGCCGATGGCCGGCCGTGTACTCCTTGGCGGCTGGGCTACGCATGACACCGTCGGTACGCAGTTCGACCTTTGCCGGCTCCGCCCGTCCGGCGTACATCTCGACGACCCCGGTCGGGTGGGTGAGCAGCAATTCGACGTTCGTGCCGTCATCCGCCTCGGGCACCACCCGCCAGAAGCCGACCTCGGTGGCCAGCGGGCGTACCCGTTCGCCCGCGTCATCGAGTAACCAGGTCCGGGACTGCCAACTGAGGAACGGCCGTCCGTCGTGCGCGCACACCACCTCTTGCCCGAAGTTGGCTGACTCGATCGTCGGGTAGCCGACCACCCCGGCTCCGGCCCAGGTGCCGACAAGCCAGGCCAGCGGGGCGATGTCAGGGTGCAGTGTCGAGTCGAGCGGGAAGACCATACGGTGGAGTCTATGGATGACGCCGCAGCCACCCTCGTCGTCAAGATCACCTGCGGCACGGAGGCGCTCGAACGGTTGAACCAGGGGTTCACTGTCGCGGCTACCGCGTCGGCGTCCGGGGTCACGACCAGCGTGTGGCTCACCGGCGAGGCCTCGTGGATGGCGGTCGCGGGCCGAGCGGAAGCCGTCGAGTTACCGCACGCCGCAGCACTTTCCGAACTTCGCGATGCACTGCTCGAGGGCGGGTCGGTGACGGTGTGCGGCCAGTGCGCGGCCAGGCGGGACCTCACCGAGGCCGACTTGCTGCCCGGGGCTCGGATCCGCGGAGCGGCGGCGTTCGTCGAGGAGGTCGTGGCGCCCGGAGCTCGCACGCTCGTCTACTGAGACGTGTGAGCCGGGCTGGGGCCTCGGCGGGCGGCCTCGGGCAGGAAGCACCCCCGTAGATCGAGAGAGTGGTGCCGATCTTCGTGCCGAGTTGGATCGTGGCGTCGGTGCGCGGGTCGCGGATCGAGATGACGTGGTGGCCGGGCTTGTCCTGCAGGACGGTGAGCTCGGTGAAGCCGTCCTCGGCGACGAGGGCGCGGATGGTGTCGAAGACGCCGGGCCAGGTGGCGTCGTCGATCGACCCTGTGGCACCTCTGCCACCGGCTTTGTAGATGCCGGATGCGACGCCGTCGAGGAGGTGAAACGGTGCACCGCACCCCCCCACTCGGCGCGGCTGGGCTCGGGCTCGACCCATTCCAGGTTCGGGGCGCGCTGGTCGACCACGGCCCGGACCCGGGCGAGGAGCTCCAAGTACTCGGTCTCAGCCTGTTCGAAGGAGGGCCGGTCCATCAGCTCGTTGCGGGCGTCCACGTTTCCCCTCGGGTCGTCGGTGCGGGTGACGCACCCGCCGGGTACGAGTAGCAGCACCAGCGTCAGTGCCGCGATGGGCCAACGCCGTCGGTGGGCCGCAGTCGTCGGGCGGGCGGGTATGGGTGCAGTGGTCATTGCCAGGGCCGCCACGGGTGCCGGTCCAGGCCGTCGAGGTTGTTGCCCTCGATGGTGAGCTCGGGGTGCCCAGCGACCACGGCGGCGAGGTTGTACTGGCTGGTCGTGTCGGGCTTCAGGTAGAAGGAGTGGCCGGTGACCCCGGCCAACTGCTGCCCGTCGGCAGTGACCGCGGGACCGGTCTCCAGGTGCTGCACCCCGGGCATCGCGGACAGGTCGGCACCGAAGGAGTGCAGGTCACCGACGAAATCCGGGGTCGCCTCGGCGTACCACACCGACCCCTCCGGGACTCTGAGCGCGGACACCTCATCGGTACCGACACCGGGGGAGCCGAAGAACACCACGTCGTCGACTCCCGCGCCGGGCTGCTGCAACCCGTACCCGGTGGTCGTCGACCCGTAGGAGTGCCCCAGCACGGTCAGGTCCGGATCCGTCTCGCGGGCGGCGTTCACCCCGCCCAAGAACCCCGCGAGGTCCCGCCCGCCGCTCTCGGCCCGCTCGGTGACCGCCACCTCATCCCAGTGCTGCGGGATGTCGTAGTCCAGCCACGCCACCGTCGCCACCGACGACGTGGAGTCACCTTCACCTTGCAGGAGCTCCACGGTCGTGTCGCGCATGGTGGCCATGTCGTCGACGTTGGTGCCCATGCCGGCCACGGTGCTGGTGAACCCCGGAACCAGCACCGCGACCTTGTCCGCGGCATCGAGATCCCCGACCGCGACCGCCGCCCGCGGCAGCGCACCCTCGGGCAGGTCCAGCACCAGCAGGCGCCGGTCGTCCTGGGTGAGAATGTCCTGCAGCTTGGTCAGCGCGTCGAGCTGGCCGCGTAGCCGCTGCACCTCCGCGGCCGCGACGAACGTGTTCTCCCTCGCCGCGTCCTGAGCCGGGTCCGGTTCACCGGCGACCTCGCGCAACTGCTGCGGCGCCTCCCCCAGCCGCTGCTCCGCCCGGGCCAACTCGCCTCGCACCCGCTCCTCCAACCCGGCGACCCGAGCCCGGTTCGCCGCGTCTCGCGCCCCGAACGGGATGCCGTCGAGGTTCGCCACCCACCCCGGATAATCCGCCACCACCGGAGCCTTTCCCCGCGGGGTCAGCGCCGCCCACCACGCCGCGACCATCTCCGGCCCGCCCTCCGGTGGCGGCGAAGTGATCTCGCCCGGATCGAACCAGCCCACCCCTTCCGCTCTCACCACACCATCAGCACCCGAGCCGACCCCCGCGCCCGCGCCCGGGCGGAACTGCACCAGGTCAGCCATCTCCGCCGGCGACCCCCACCACCACGAACTCCGACTCCGGGAAACCCTCCAGCACGCTCACACCCCCAACGACGAAGAGACCACCACGGTGCGACGCACCAGTACACCGACCCGAATCCTTTCCCCAGCCACCCCGGGCTCCGCAACCCGCGTCCACCGACCTGTGGACAACACATCCCGGCAACTCGAGCGACCGCGGTGCGCGAAGAACCCCGGCGCGGCCGCGGCCCATCACACCGACGCCACCCCGATCGCACTCGTGGAGTGCGGCACCGACACCGTGGCAGCCGAGGCGAGGCTGCGCGGGTCAGCCGACGAGCACGAGCGTGAGCACGTAGGCGACCACACCCGGCGCCAGGACGCCAGCCGCCGCGACCGCGATCTGGCCGCGCAGCGCAGCCACCGCAGGCAGCACGCACAGCACCCGCCGGATCGCGTGCGACACCGCCGCGACCAGGAAACCCAGGAGAGCCGCCGGACCCGTACCTGGGGCTGCCAGCAGACTGGTGGCGACCACGGCGGCCACGCCACCGAGAGCCATCGCGGCCGGCAGCAGCCACGGTCGGATGACGCCCACACCGGCACCCAGGTCGGCGAGCGAGCCGGCACCCACCGCCACGAAAGCGACCGCGGCGAGACCGGCGGACCGTTCGTCGCGCACCAGCGGGACCCACGCCGCACCCACAGCCACCACGGCGAGGGCGAGCGACGTCACCGCGATGGAGTCGGTCAGCCGGGGCCGTCCGTCGCGACGGACCAGCTGGTGCCCGAACATCAGGGCCAGCCCCACCGTCATCGCTGCCGGCACCCAGCGGAGATAGGGCTGGTCGGGCAGCGCCGCAGCGGCGGGGGCCAGCACCGCGGTGGCCCCGATCGCCAGCGTCGAGCCGAACCGGCTCGACGAGCCGAGCAGACCCGGCCATCCCCAGGCCAGGACCAGCCCGACCCAGGCCAGTCCGGCGGCGAGAAGCACCGCGTCGACAACGACCGCGAGCACGAGCAGCGCGCACATCGCGGCGGTGGAGCCGACGACCGCCGGACGCGACACCACGGCCAGCGGCGGCAGGACCGGCTCGTGCAGCAACGCCTCGCGGGTCTCCCGCCGTGCCCGGCGACTCTGGGGTTCGTCAGCGCGCCCACCGGCATCCGGATTCGCACGCGGTGCGGTGCGGCTGCCTGCGCTGCGGTGCGCGCCTCTGGTGCCGGATGACGTGGTGCCGCTCCCCGCCCCACCCGACTCGTCATCCACGCCCGGCATCCTCGCATCACCCGCCGGCGAAGGGGGGGAGGACCTCGACCGTGCACCCGGCCGGTACAGCATGGTCGCTGCGGGTCGCACGACCGTCGACCAGGATCGAGCAGACCGGGAGCGCCGCGGCCAGCGCGGGCCGGGCCGCCGCCAGCGTGACGAGCAGGTCAGCGACGGTGGCTGGCGTCGGCACTCGCTCGGTGTCGACACCGGCAGCAGCGCGCGCACCAGCCCAATACCGCACCTGGATGCCGCCATCGTCGTCGCCTGCGGGGTCCGCGTTGCCCGCCGGGACATGGCCGGTGCGACCTGGGGCCGCGGCGACCGTCTCACCGGCGCCGACATCGCGATGGGACACGTGCACGACCGCCTATCCTGATGGGCGATGGCCCACCTGCTGCTGCTGACCAATACGTTGGCGCCGAGCGCGGAGGTGCTGCCCGCGCTCGGGCTGCTGAGCCAC
>JBOFJB010000046.1:0-4365 GCA_051650465.1 Dermatophilaceae bacterium
ACTACATCCGCAAGCTCTCCCCGGAGGCGTACCACGTCATCGAGGCGTACGAACTCGACGGGCGCATCGAGCGGATGGACCGCGCCGGCATCCTCTACGCCGTCCTCGCCGATTTCGCCGACCTCGACCTGCGGCCGAGCGTGGTCTCGAACGAGGCGATGGGCTACATCTTCGAGGAGTTGCTGCGGAAGTTCTCCGAGATGAGCAACGAGACCGCGGGTGAGCATTACACCCCGCGCGAGGTGATCCGGCTCATCGTCGACCTGCTGGTCAGTGGGCGCACCGCCGTTGAGCTGCAGGAGAATCCGGTGCCGGTGCGCACGGTGTACGACCCGGCGGCCGGTACCGGCGGCATGCTGATGACCGCGATGAGCCGGATCAAGGAGTTGAACGACAACGCCATCGTCCGGGTCGCCGGGCAGGAGTTGAACCCCGAGACGTGGGCTATCGCGCAGTCCGACCTGATGATGCAGGACATCGACCCGGGCCGGATGCGGGGAGGCAACACCCTGACCGAGGATGCGTTCCCGGCCGAGAAGTTCGACTACATCCTGGCGAACCCGCCGTACGGCGTGGATTGGAAGGCGTACGCCGCCCCGATCAAGGACGAGCATGCCCGGCTCGGGCACGCCGGGCGCTTCGGCGCCGGGCTGCCGCGCGTCTCGGACGGCTCGTTCCTGTTCCTGCAGCACATGCTCAGCCACATGAAACCCAGCGGTTCCCGGGTCGGCATTGTGCTCTCCGGCTCGCCGCTGTTCTCCGGGCAGGCCGGCTCCGGGGAGTCCGAGATCCGCCGCTGGATTCTGGAGAACGACTGGCTGGAGGGCATCGTCGCGCTGCCCGACCAGATGTTCTACAACACCGGCATCTCCACCTACGTGTGGATTCTCACCAACGACAAGGCCTCCGAGGATGCCGGGCTGGTGCGCCTCGTCGACGCCCGTGACCTCGGCACCAAGATGCGAAAGTCGTTGGGGGACAAGCGCAAGGAGCTGACTCCGGGCGCTATCGATGAGGTGGTGCGGCTGTACCTCGGGGCGCAGGGTGAATCCGCTGCCGATGCCCGGGTCAAGGTCTTGCCGCGTGAGGCGTTCGGATTCGCGCGCATCACCGTCGAGCGCCCGATGCGGCGCCGCTGGGAGGTCACGGCCGATGTCGTGGCCCAGCCGCGCTATGCCGGGTTTGCCGATCTGGTGGGGCAGAGTTTCGCCACCGCCGAGGCGCTGCTCGCGGCGGCCCTGCCTGCTGCGACGACAGAGCTGACCACGCCGCAGCAGCGGAAGGCGTTCGCCAAGGCGTGTGCGGTGGCCGACCCGGACGCGCCCGTCATCATGGGTCGTGGCGGGCAGGCCGAACCCGACCCGGATCTGCGGGATGCCGAGAACGTCCCGCTGCCGCCGGGCTGGTTCGACCTCGACGATGATGCCCGGACCAAGGCTCTGGAGGATGCCGCCGAGCACCACCTCGAGACCGAGATCCGGCCATACGTCCCTGATGCCTGGGTCGACCACCTCAAGACCAAGGTCGGTGTCGAGATCCCCTTCACCCGCCAGTTCTACGTCTACACCCCACCCCGGCCAGTGGCGGAGATCGCCGCCGAGATCAAAGGCCTCGAAACCCAAATCCAAACCTGGATGAAGGGGCTTGGGCTGTGACAATCGCGCAGGTTCGCTATCTGGCTGAGGTGTGGCCGAGCAGCGTCGACAAGCACTCTGTCGAGGGCGAGGTGTCGGTGCGGCTCTGCAACTACACCGATGTCTACAACAACGACACGGTGGCCCCGCACGACCAGTTGATGACGGCCACCGCTACCGCTGACGAGATTCGGCGCCATCGGTTGCGATCCGGGGACTCGGTCCTCACGAAGGACTCGGAAGACCCATGCGACATCGGCATCTCGGCGTTCATCACAGACACTGCCGAAGATTTCGTCTGCGGATATCATCTAGCTATCGCACGCCCGAAGCCCGGTACACATCCTCGCTTTCTGAACTGGGCGCTCCGGGCGCAACCCGCATTGGCGCACTTCAGCACCCACGCGTCAGGCATCTCCCGCTACGGGTTAGGGGTAGGAGACCTACGATCGACACCCATTTCGATCCACGAACTATCGGCGCAGCGGCGGATCGCGGACTTCCTCGACGACCGCATCACCCGCATCGACCAGATCATCACCGCCCGCCACTCGCAGCACCGTGCCCTCGACGCAACCGCGCAGAGCGAACTTTCCACAGCCGCGCTCAGTGGGTCAGAGACGATGCCTCTCCGGTACCTCATCCTTGATGAGCGGCTCGGCATCTGGGGACAGGAACCTGGCGTGGAAGAACTGGAGGTTCGGGTGGCGCGAGTCGCTGACTTCCAACGGACTGAGTTCCGCTTGGCCTCCGTGCCGACCCTTCGTAGCGCTGCAGCAAACCACGTCGCACCTCGGGCGTTGCGCCATGGAGATGTCTTGCTGGAGAGATCCGGCGGCACGAAGATCAACCCAGTTGGGTGCCCGGCGTTCGTCGACTCGCCCGCGCCAGCGACTGTGTGCAGCAACTTTGTTTCCCGGTTGCGGCCAACGGAGGACACCGACGGCAGGTATCTCTCGCTGCTTCTCGGCGCAATGTATGCGACCAGACAGCAAGAACCTCATTCGACCCAAACGACAGGGATCCAGAACCTCGACTCAGGGTCGTACCTCCGGACGCGCGTCCCGAGACGATCGTTGCGCGAGCAGACTGATCTGGCCAACGCCATGGATAGTGCTCTCGGTTCGGCAAGAGCCCGACAGGCCCAGCTTCAAGCGTCCATCGATCTGCTTTCGGAGTACAAGCAGGCGTTGATTACTGCCGCCGTGACTGGTGAACGCGACGTGACCACGGCGGGAAGTGGGATTCCGAGATGAGGGGCGTATGAGCATCACGCACGAAGCAGCGTTCGAGGCGAACATCGAGGCGCACCTCCTCGGCCACGGCTGGGACGCCGTGGCCCCCACCGGGTACGACCGGAAGGCCGGGCTGTTCCCCGATGAGGTGATCGCGTTCGTCCAAGCGTCCCAGCCGAAGGCATGGGTGCAACTCGTCACCCGGCACGGCGGTGAAGAAGTGGCACGAGCGAAGTTCCTCACCGTCGTCGCCGATGCACTCGACCGCCGGGGCGTCATCAGCGTGCTGCGCTCCCCGGTCAAGGACACCGGTGTCACCGTGCGGCTCTGCTTCTTCCAGCCCGCTTCCACGCTGAACGAGGAGCAGACGAGACGCTACGCCGCGAACCGGCTCGGCGTGGTGCGCCAACTGCATCACTCCGAGTCCCGCCCGCTGGACTCGCTCGACCTGACCCTCGTGGTCAACGGCATCCCGGTGGCCACGGCCGAGTTGAAGAACCCGCTCACCGGGCAAGGCGTCGACCAGGCGATGGCGCAATACCGCACCGACCGGAACCCGCACGACGTCATCTTTGCCCGGCGAGCCCTGGTGCATTTCGCGCTCGACCCGCACCGGGTCGCCATGACGACCCGGCTCGCCGGGCAGGACACCGTGTTCCTGCCGTTCGATCAGGGCAGCAACGGCCCGGGCCGACCCGGCACGGCCGGCAACCCCGCTGCTTCCGCCTACTCCGCTACATCCGCCCAGCCATCGAGGCCGAATGACGCCACCGCATCCGGCTACCAGACCGCCTACCTGTGGGAGCAGGTGTGGCAGAGCGACGCGTGGCTCGACCTGCTCGGGTCGTTCGTGCACCTCGAAGACGACCGAACGCTGTTCCCGCGCTACCACCAGTGGGATGCGGTGCGCTCGATCATCGACGCCACCTACCGCGACGGCGCTGGGGTCGACCGGCTCATCCAGCACTCGGCCGGGTCGGGCAAGTCGAACACCATCGCTTGGGCCGCGCACGCCCTGTCCCGCCTGCACGGCCCCGATGACGTTCCCGTCTTCGACAAGGTGGTCGTCATCACCGACCGGAAGGTGCTCGACCGGCAGTTGCAAAACACCGTCGCCGGCCTGGAGCACACCCCGGGCACCATCGTGCGGATCGACGAGAACTCCCAGCAGCTCAAGGCGGCGCTCGAAGGCAACGCCGCGCGGGTCATCATCACCACGCTGCAGAAGTTCCCGGTCGTGGCCGAACTCGCGCACGCCGACCTTGCCGCGCAGGCCGCCACCGACGGAACGAGCAGACCAGATGGAACGGCCGCAGCAGGCGGGACGAGCGGCACGGGTGGTACAGGCGGAGCAGCGAGGGGCGTCGTCGGGCGCCGGTTCGCAATCATCGTCGACGAGGCCCACTCCTCCACCAGCGGCGACTCGGTCACGAAACTGAAGCAGGTGCTCACCGGCGAGCAAGCCCTCGCCGAAGACGCACTCGCCGCAGCCGACG
>JBOFJB010000047.1:0-2189 GCA_051650465.1 Dermatophilaceae bacterium
GGGCTCACCGCGATGTGCATCGGCATCGGCATGGGCGGATGCGTCATCTGGGAGAACCCCCACCACCCCGAGTTCGGCAAGGAGTCCTGAGCCGTGAGCACGAGCACCGAGACCCCGACAACCCCCACCTCTGGAGCAGAGTCGGCCCTGCCCGACGAGGTCGTGACCCGGGCACCGGTCCGCGATGTCGTCCTGCCCGGTGATGCCGGGACGCTCGCTCTGGTCACGCTGGACAACGACCGAGACCACACTCGCCCGACCACCTTTGGGCCCGAGGGCATCGCCACGCTGCAGGCCGCGCTCGACGGACTGCGCGCTCGGGCCGATGCCGGCGAGATCGTCGCGGTCGGGGTCACCGGGAAGCCGTTCGTGTTCGCCGTCGGCGCCGACTTGTCCGGCATCCCGTACGTCACGCACCGTGAGCAGGCGGCGCAGGTGGCGCGCACCGGCCACCGCGCCTTCGCGACGCTCATGGACCTCCCGGTGCCGACCTTCGCCTTCGTGGGCGGCGCGGCCCTCGGCGGCGGGGTCGAACTCGCGCTGGCCGCCGACTATCGCACGGTGTCGGCAGGGGTCTCCGCGCTCGCGCTCCCGGAGACCTTTCTCGGGCTGGTGCCCGGCTGGGGTGGCTGCTGGTTGCTGCCGAACCTCGTCGGCCCGGCGAAGGCCCTCACGATGATCGTCGAGAACCCGTTGTCGCAGAACCGGATGCTGACGGCGAAGGAGGCCATCGGGATCGGCATCGGGGACATCCTCCTGGAGCCGGCCGACTTCCTTGAGGACTCGCTGCGCTGGGCTGCGGGCGTCATCCGGGGCGAGGTCGAGGTACCGCGCGCCGAGGTCGACCGTGACGAGCGCCGATGGGATGCCGCCTGCGCCGCAAGCAGGCAACTCGTGCTGGCCAAGACCGCCGGCCGGGCGCCCGGCGCGCTTCGGGCGGTCGAGTTGGTGCGGGCCGCGCGGACCGCATCCCGAGAGGACGCTTTCGCTGCCGAGGATGACGCGCTCGCCGACCTCATCATGTCCGACGAACTCCGGGCCGGCCTCTACGCGTTCGACCTCGTGCAGAAACGAGCCAAGCGGCCGGCTGGTGCTCCGAGCCCGGCGCTCGCCCGTCCGGTGACGAAGGTCGGCGTCGTCGGTGCCGGTCTGATGGCGAGCCAACTCGCACTGCTCGTCGCCCGGCGGCTCGATGTCCCGGTCGTGCTGACCGACCTCGACGAGCAACGGGTCGCTGCTGGCGTCGGGTACGTGCACGAGCAGGTCGACGGGTTGCTCGCGAAGGGCCGGGTCGGCGCAGACCGGGCGACGGCGCTGAAGAACGCCGTGACCGGGTCGACGAGCAAGAACGACTTTGCCGATGCAGATCTCGTGCTCGAGGCGGTCTTCGAGGAGTTGTCGGTGAAGCGACAGGTGTTCGCTGAGGTGGAAACGGTGGTGTCCGCCGAATGTGTGCTGATGACGAACACCTCGTCGCTGTCGGTGACCGAGATGGCCCAGGGTCTGGCGCACCCCGAGCGGGTGGTCGGATTGCACTTCTTCAACCCGGTCGCTGTGATGCCGCTGGTCGAGGTGATCCCCGGTGAGCGTACCGACGACGCCACCGTGGCCACTGCGTTCGCGACGGCAAAGGCGTTGCGCAAGAACGCCATCCGCTCGACCGACTCGGCGTCGTTCGTGGTCAACCGCCTGCTCGGCCGTTTCATGGGCGAGTTCTCCCGCCTGGTTGACGAGGGCACGCCGATCGCTGTCGCCGACCAGGCGATCGCTGGCCTCGCACCGATGCCGCCGTTCGTCCTGCTCGGGCTGGTCGGCCCGGCGATCGCGCTGCACAACAGTGCGACCCTGCACCGCGCGTTCGGTGACCGCTTCTACGTCTCGCCCGTCCTGCGCCGCATCGTCGACGCCGGCAAGCCCGGGTACTACCGGATGCAGGACGGCCGCCCCGTCCCCGACCCGGAGGTCGAGGCGCTCGTCGAGCGGCCCGCGCACCCGGTCGAACTCACCGTGGAGCAGGTGCGGGAGCGGGTCCTCGGGGCGCTCGCCGAAGAGGTCGGACTGATGCTCGCCGAGGGCGTGGTCCAGGCGCCGATGGATGTCGACCTCGCCATGGTCACCGGTGCCGGTTTCCACTTCTGGAACGGTGGCCTGTTGCCGCTGCTGGACCGGGAAGGACATTCCGATCGGGT
>JBOFJB010000048.1:0-21888 GCA_051650465.1 Dermatophilaceae bacterium
TGCGCGCGGCGGCCCAGTTGGTCTCCTACGAGTTGCCGATCGTGCTGGCCGTCGCGAGCGTCACCCTCGCCGGCGGGTCGCTCTCGCTGCTCACCCTGACGGAGCGGTGGTCACCGTGGTGGCTGCTCTGGCAGTTGCCCGGAGCGGTGGTCTTCCTCACCGCCGCGGTCGCCGAGGTGCAGCGACCCCCGTTCGACATGCCGATCGCCGACGCTGAACTCGTCATGGGCGCATGGACCGAGTACACCGGGCTGCGTTTCGCGTTCTTCCTGCTCGCCGAGTACGCCGGCATCGTCGTCGTCTCGTTGCTGTTCGCGAACCTCTGGCTCGGCGGCTGGCAGGGCCCGTTCGACGGCGCCCTCGGCTGGGCATGGACCCTGCTCAAGGGGTTCGTCGTCGCGTTCGTCATGATCTGGCTGCGGGTCGCCTGGCCTCGGCTGCGTGAGGACCAACTGCAGCGTCTCGCCTGGTGCTGGCTGGTGCCCTTGGCGCTCGCCCAGGTGCTGCTCACCGGTGCCGGGGTGGTGTTCGGATGGTGAGCGAGGACGGCGCGGTGCCGCACGACGAGACCGAGATGCGAGCGGACACCCAGCCACAGTGCGACACCAGCGGAACGGTCCCGGCGTCCGAGCCTCCGGCGCACACTGCGGCCGTGCACAAGCCGCGCGCGCCCACCTCGGCGGTTCCCGGCATCCTCAAGGGCCTGGCGATCACAGCACGAACCGCGTTGCGCCCCAGCCATACTGCCGAGTATCCGGACGTCGCGCCGAGCCTGCCACCGCGCAGCCGCGGGGTCATCGCGCTGCTCGAGCAGAACTGCACCAGTTGCATGCTCTGCGCCCGCGAGTGCCCCGACTGGTGCATCTACATCGACTCCCACAAGGAGACGATTCCGGCCACGACCGAGGGCGGACGGGAGCGGCAGCGAAACGTCCTCGACCGGTTCGCGATCGACTTCAGTTTGTGCATGTACTGCGGCATCTGCATCGAGGTCTGCCCGTTCGACGCGCTGTTCTGGAGCCCCCAGTTCGAGTACGCCGAACTCGACATCCGCGACCTGCTGCACGAGAAGGCCCGGCTCGGCGAGTGGATGGCCACGGTGCCGCCGCCGCCGGCGCTCGACGGGCGTGCCGCGCCGGCTGCCGAGGTGGCCGCTGCCGAGAAGCCCCCGCGTCGCGCCGGCCTGGTCCCGCGGGGCGACCGGTGACCGCGCTCGACACCGCCTTCGCCGCGTGCGCGGTGGTAGCCGTCACCGGTGGGGCGCTGGCCGTGAGCACCCGGCACGTCGTGCACGCCGCGCTGTGGTTGGTGGTGGCGCTGCTCGGCGTGGCCGGGTCGCTGCTCGTGCTCGGTGCCGAATTGGTCGCGCTCGTGCTCGTGCTCGTCTACGTCGGCGCGGTAGTCGTGCTGGTGCTGTTCGCGCTGATGCTGACCCGGGCGCCGATCGGGCCGGATGACGCGCACGCGCCGTCCCGCTGGCGGGTCACCGGTGCGGCGGTGCTGGGCGGGGCGACCGCGATCCTCCTGGGCTCGGTGCTGCTCCCCCTGGCGACGGATACCGGTGGCGCTGTCGCGGTGCCCCGGGCCGAAGTGTCGACGAGCCAGGTGGCCGGGCAGTTGTTCGGTACCTGGGTCTGGCCGTTCGAGATGCTCTCGCTGCTGCTGCTGGCCGCGCTCGTCGCGGCCCTGGCCGTCTCGCGCCTGCCCCGCGACATGAGCGCGGCCGGCGACATCGAGATGAGGGGTCGCGTCGACCCGGCGGACCGCACCGAGCCGACCGACGAGGCACGGCGGTGATCCACCTCGCCGGTCCGTACCTGCTGGCCGCCGTGCTCGTCGGGCTCGGTGTCGCCGGTATCGCGGTGCGCCGCAACGCGGTTCTGCTCCTGGTCGGTGTCGAACTCGTGCTCAGCGGCGCGCTGGTGCTGCTCGTGGCCACCCAGGCCGCCGGCGCCGATCGCCTCGCGGCGGGCAGCGTCATCCCGCTGTTCGTCATCACCATCGCGGCGGCCGAGGTGGTCGTGGCCCTCGCCGTCATCATGGCGGTGTTCCGCCACCGTGGGCGCATCGACCTCGACGAGACCTCGGGGGAGGCGCCGTGACCCCGTGGCCGCTCGTGGTGCTCCCCGCGGCGGCGGCGATAGCCGGGCTCGCGGTGCGCGGTCGCCCGGCCACCTCACGAGCCGTTGCGCTCGCGTCATCCGGCCTGATCTTGGCGCTGGCGGTCGTGGGCTGGGCGGTCACCGACGTGATGTCCGAGTACCCCGGCCCGGCGCTCGCAGCGGGCGGGCTCGACGTGCCGCTCGCGCTCGCCAGTGATCCCACCCGGGGCGCCATCGCGTTCGTCGTCGCGCTCGTCGCCGGCGGTGTGCAGGTGTACTCCACCTGGTACCTCGCCGACGACGACCGTTACGGAGTGTTCGCGGCCACGGTGTCCTTGTTCACCGCGGCGATGCTGCTCCTGGTGCACTCCGGGGACGTGCTGCTCACCCTCGTCGGGTGGGAACTCATGGGCTGGTGCTCCTATCTGCTCATCGGCCACTGGTCGCGCCGCCCGGCTGCTCGGCGCGCGGCGCACAAGGCGTTCCTGCTGACCAGGCTCGCCGACATCGGGTTCGTGCTCGGCATCCTCGGGCTCGCCGCCGGCGCCGGAACCACCCGGCTCTCCGGGGTCGTCGCGGCGTGGACCGGGCCGGCCGATTGCCTCGGTGCCGCAGCGGCCGGCGGTAGCCCGCTCGGCGACGCGCTGACCCGCTGCGACGCGTCGGATGGCGTCGCGCGTGCGGCGCTGCTGTCGCTGCTCGTCGTCGGGGTGCTCGGCAAGTCGGCGCAGGTGCCGTTCCAGGACTGGCTGGCCGATGCCATGGAAGGCCCCACCCCGGCTAGTGCGCTCATCCACGCGGCGACCATGGTGGCGGCCGGCACCGTCGTGCTCGCGGGGCTGTTCCCGGTGCTGGCGGCCAGCCCGTTCGCGCGTTGGGTGCTCGGCCTGGCGGTATCCGTGACGATGCTGCTCGCCGCGGTGCTCGCCTTCGCGCAGAGCGACCTCAAACGCCTGCTGGCATGGTCGACGGTCAGCCAGGTCGGGGTGATGCTGTCCGCGCTGGCCGTCGCGCCGCGGGGCGCCGGGCCGGATGCCGGGCAACTCCACCTGTGGGCGCACGCGGTGTTCAAGTCGTTGCTCTTCCTCGGCATCGGCTGGGCGGCGGTGGTGGCCGGCAGCACTGCCGCGCGGGCGATGCGCGGCTCGGCAGCGGCGGCGCCGCTGCTGCGGGTGTCGCTGCTGTTCGGGTTCCTCTCCCTTGCCGGGGTGCCGTTCGTTCTCGGCGGGCAGTCCAAGGAGCACGTGCTGGCGGTGGCGTGGGCCGGCGCGGTCGCCGGTGACGGGCCGGGTGTCGTGGTGCTCGTCGCGCTGGTGCTCACCGTGGCGGTGAGTGCCGCGTACTGCGCCCGCGCCTACGTCGTGCTCACCGCGCATGTGCGGCCGGTTCCGCTCGCGGCGCCGGTTCCGCTCGCGGTGCAGGTGGTGCTCGCGGTGCTCGTCGTGCTCAGCGGGTTGGGGTCGGCGGTCATCAACACCGACGCGTTTGCTGTGGGCGGGGTCTCGTTCGGGTGGGCGTTGTTCACCGGGTTCGTCGTGCTGGTCGGCGTCGGTGTCGCGCTGCGCGGGGGGTTCGATCGTGACCCTGCCGAGGTGCTCGCCCGCCGGTTCATGCCAACGGCCGACCGGGGGTTCGGGGTCGACGCGCTGTCGGTGCGGTTCGTCGTGCGCCCCGTGTTCGCGGTCGCCCGGCTCGCCGCATTCCTCGACGTCGAGGTCATCGACGCCTACGTGCGTGGCACCGCGGTCGCCACCCGGGCGGCCGGCTGGGTGGGTGCCCGGCTGCACCGCGGCGAACGACCCAGTTCGGCGGTCGGTCTGGTGCTCGCCGCGGTGGTCGTTCTCGGCCTTGCGGGGGTGCTGGCGTGGTCCTGAGGATGCCGCTCGTGGTGACTGTCGTCGGTGCGGCGGGGAGCCGTGCCCGGGTCGAGGTGCTCGCATGGCGTTGACGATGCTTCTCGTGGTGCCTGCGGTGACCGGCCTCTGGCTGGTCACCGCAGGCCGGCGGATCACGGTGCGCTGGTCGCGGTGGCTCACGGCGGCGGCATCCGGGGTCACCTTGGTGCTCGCCGTGGTCACCGTGCTGACCCGGCCGGAGGTCGACGTGGTCTGGCTGCCCGAACTCGGGGTACGGGCCAGTTTCGGGGTCGACGGCGTGTCCGTACCGCTGGTGCTGCTCACCACCGTGGTTGGCGGTCTGCTCGCGGCGCACGCCTGGGTCGACCTACCAACCGGTGGCGCGCCGGCGGTCTTCCTCGGCTGCGGGCTGCTGGTGCAAGCCGGTGCGCTGGCCACCTTCACCACGCGGGACGCCGTGATGTTCTTTCTCGCTTTCGAGGTCGTGCTGGTGCCGATGTGGGTACTGGTCACCCGGTTCGGGCAGCGCGGCACCACGCCCGCCTGCGTCCCCGCGAGTGCCCGCGCCCCCGCGCCCGCCCGCGTCCCCGCGAGCGCCGACGACGCCCGTGTGCACACCGACGTCGACACCCGTGCGCGCACCGACGCGGGCGCGCGCTTCATCCTCTACACCGCGGCTGGCTCCACCACGATGCTTCTCGGCATCCTCGTCCTGGTCACCTCGGCCGGCACGACCGACCTGCGCGAACTCGCCGCCGGCGCCGGGGCCGCGATGTCGCCGAGTCGGCAGGTGCTCGTGGCCGCGCTGCTCTGCCTGGGGTTGGCGGTCAAGGTTCCGGTGTTCCCGCTGCACACCTGGCTGCCGTCCGCGCACACTGTGGCGCCGACGGCTGGTTCGGTGCTGCTCGCGGCCGTGTTGCTGAAGATGGGCACCTACGGTGTGGTTCGGCTGCCGGCCGCGGTTGTTCCGGAGGGGTTCGCCCAGGTCGCGCCGGTGCTCGGCGTCGCTGGTGCGGTCGGCGTGCTGTGGGGCGGGTTGGTCTGCCTGGTCGAACGCGACCTCAAGCGCCTCATCGCGTACTCCTCGGTCGCCCACATGGGATTCGTGGTGCTAGCGCTCGCCGCCGGCACCGACACCGGAGTGCAGGCGGCGTTGTTCGCCAACGTCGCGCACGGGGTGATTTCGGCGCTGCTCTTCCTGCTGGTCGGCGGGCTCAAAAAGCGTTGGGGGAGTGTCGATCTCACGGTTCGCCACCCGGTGCTTCGGGAGACCTCGCCGCGACTCGGTTTCGTGCTGATACTCGGTCTGGCTGCCGGTCTCGGCCTGCCGGGGCTCGCCGGGTTCTGGGGCGAGTGGCTTGCGCTGTACGCGGCGTGGGCGCCGGCCGGGGACCGGCCGCGCGGGGTGTTCGTCGCGTGCGCCGTGGTCGCGGCGGTGGGTGCTGCACTGGCGGCGGCCTACGCGCTACGGGTCGCGCGTCTGGTGTGGGTCGGCGATGAACCCGGGCCGGGCGCTGCGCCCACGCCGGATGCCCGCGGGGTCGAGTGGGTCGTGCTCGCGGTGCTGGCGGCTGCGGTGGTCGCGCTCGGCGTGCTGCCGATGATGCTGCTGTCGGTGACTGCTGCTGCCAGTGGAACCATCGGGGTGACCCCGTGACGGCGATGGTCACGGTCGACTGGCTGGTGCTCGCGCCGGCGCTGGTGCCGGCGCTGGGTGCAGTGGTGGTGCTCGTCCTGGACGCCGTCTGGCCGGGGGCAGCCAGGTGGATGCCGGCGCTCGGGGCCGTGCTCTGTGCCGCAGGCTCGGTGTTCGCGGTCCGCGGCGCGCTCGCGGATGACGACCCGCTCACCACGCTCTGCACCTCAAGTTCGGCGGGGGCGTGTCTCTGGTCGGCGTCGGCGTCGGCGTCCACGTTGCAGGCCGGGGTGCTGCTGGCGTCCGCGGCCGCGTTGGCCCTGCTCGCCGACGACGCCGCTCCGCCGGCCCGCGACGCCGCTCCGCCGGCCCGCGACGCCGCTCCGCCGGCCCGCGACGCTGCTCCGCCGGCCCGCGACGCTGCTCCGCCAGCCGATGGCTCGGTCGGGACAGCTCTTACGGCCGACGGCTCCGCCATACGCCGGGACGCGTCAGTGGCCACGGCGTTGGTGCTTGCCGCGTGCGCCGGTGGGGTGGCGGTGGGCGCGGCCCGCGACGTGGGGTCGTGGTTGGTGACCCTCGAACTCGCGACGGTGCCCGTAGTGGCCCTCGTCGCGCTGCGCGGGGACCGCCGGGCCGGGCATAGCGCGCTGACGCTGCTGGTGACCTCGCTGACGTCGTTCGCCCTGGTCGTGCTCGGTGTGGCGTTGTGGGTGACCGCCACCGGCGACGCGGTGTTCGGTGCCGATGCGGCATCCGCGGCCTGGGCTGACGGGGACCGGCGAGCGGTGCTGGCGGTGGCGGTGGTGGCACTGGTCGCCGGGCTCGGTTTCAAGGTGTCCCTCGTGCCGTTCCACGCCTGGACCCCGCAGGTGTACTCGTCAGCCGACCTCGGCACCGCGCTACTTCTCGCCGGGGCATCGAAGGTGGCGGCCACGGCGGCGTTGCTGGTCGTGGCGTCGGCGCTGGTCGATGTCGGCGGTGGCGGTCCGGTCGCTGCCGTGCTCGTCGTCGCTGCGGTCGCCTCCCTGGTGCTCGGCAGTGTGGTCGCGTTGCGCCAGGACGACCCCACCCGGCTGCTGGCATGGTCGGCGGTCGCTCAGGCCGGCTGGGTGGTGGCGCCGGTAGCGGCGCTTTCCGTCGACGGGGTGCGGGCGGCCCAGGCCTACGTACTCGTCTACGCCGGTGCCACGGTGGTGGCCTTCGCGGCGGTCGCGCTCGTCGGTGCACGCACGCTCGACGGGTTTCGCGGGCTACTGCGGCGCGACCCGCTGGTCGGCGGGGCGCTCGGGCTGGCGCTGCTGGTGCTCGCCGGCCTACCGCCAGGGGTGGTGGGGCTGGTCGCCAAGGTAAGAGCGCTCCGTCCAGTGGTCGCCGAGGGGGCGTGGGTGCTTGCCGCGGCCGCCGTGCTGGCGGTGGTCGTCGGGCTGGCGGTGTACCTGCGCTGGTTCGCCCTGCTCTTCGCCGAGCCCGCCCCGGGCCTCCCGGCGCGTGCTGGTGGGGCGCGTGGCGGCCCGATGCACGGTGAGTCGGTGGCGGGCGACGCCGCGCCCGGTGAACCGGGCGGTGAGGTGTTGCCGCACGTCATCCGCGCACGGTGGGCGATCCGCTCAGTGCTCTGCATCGGCACGGCGGTGCTGGCGGTGCTGAGCATCTGGCCACAGGGTTTGCTCGGCCTGCTGACCTGAGCCAGGTGATCGCGACGGGAGCGCCGAGGGTGGACCGGTCCGGCGCCGGGCGCCGAGGTAGCCCAATCCGGAGCGCGGAGCGTGGCCCGGTCCCGGAGCGCCGGCGGCGCTCCGGGAACGTCGCCAGGCCGGGTCGACGTTGGCACTACATGAACCGGCATCACAACGGCCTCAAGACGGCGGCCCTCTTCGGCGGGCTGTGGGCCATCCTTCTCGTCATCGGCTGGCTGGTCGCCCAGTGGGTGGGCTCGCCGATTGTCATCCTGCTCTTCGGCCTGCTCGGCCTGGGGATGACGTTCTACAGCTACTGGAACTCCGACAAGTTGGCGATCCGCGCGATGCACGCCCGACCGGTCGGCGAGGCCGAGGCGCCGGCGATGTATCGGATCGTGCGCGAGTTGAGTGGGCGGGCGAACCAGCCGATGCCGCGGCTCTACGTCTCACCCACCCAGGCGCCCAACGCGTTTGCCACCGGCCGCAACCCGCGGAACGCGGCGGTCTGCTGCACCGAGGGAATCCTCGGGCTGCTCGACGAGCGCGAACTGCGCGGCGTGCTCGGTCACGAGTTGATGCATGTGTACAACCGCGACATCCTCACCGGCTCGGTCGCGGCGGCCATCGCTGGGCTGATCTCAACGATCGGCCAGTTTTTTGCGTTCAGCGCCATCTTCGGCGGGGGCGACGACGAGGACCGAAACCCGATCGCCGGGCTGCTACTCGCTTTCCTCGCTCCGGTTGCGGCGATGGTCGTGCAGTTCGCCATCTCGCGGACCCGCGAGTACGACGCCGACGAGGACGGTGCCGCGCTCACCGGCGACCCGCTCGCGCTGGCCTCCGCGTTGCGCAAACTCGAGCTCGGTGTGGCGCGGGCGCCGCTTGCGCCGACCCGGAAGTTGGTCAACTCCAGCCATATGATGATCGCCAATCCCTTTCGCGCGCAGGACATCTCGCGGATGATGTCGACCCACCCGCCGATGGCCGAGCGCATCGCCCGCCTCGAGGGCATGGCCACCGGCTACCGTCCGTCCTGACATCCCAGGCACGAAGCGACATCGGGTGGCGCTGACCGGAGAGCCGTGCCTGACGGTGTCCAGGGTGGCGATCATGAAGTCTTTTGCACTTTATGGATGACGCAGAAAACTCCATAAACACGTACCGCGTTCACATAGACCCGGTACAAAACCTGTACACCCCGAACCGTATCGGGCACCTCGAACCACAGGATGCTCGGCTAGCGTTGTCACGCCCGGCGGAGGAGGAAGGTGCACGGTTTGCGCCGGGCGCGCTTGATCGCGCGCTGACGATCACTGACGGGTATCCGTACTTCCTCCAAGAGCTGGGTGCGCGGTGTGGGGTGTGGCGGAGGGTCCGGAGATCACCGAGGATCGCCATGGGGTTGCCGTACACGCCCGAGCGCGGGTATGCCGCCTTCACCGTGCCGCACTTCGACAAGTTCATGCTCCGGGCGGTTCCTGACCTGGTCGTACTCGAGGTTCGTCAACGGCCACGTCCGTGACCGAGTCGGACCTCTCGCCGGCTTCGGACACTACCCTCGGCGGGTGAGCGCTCATCTCCACGCGAAGGGCCTCGCCGGGGGGCACGCGCACCGGACCCTCTTCGACTCTCTCGACCTCACGGTCGCGCCTGGCGACGTCGTCGGGGTGGTCGGCGCGAACGGTGCCGGCAAGACCACGCTGCTGCGCATCCTCGCCGGTGATCTCGATCCGCTCGATGGCGCGGTCTCGACCGTCCCGAGCGATGCGTTCGTCGGCTGGCTCCCGCAGGAGCATGAGCGCCTCGACGGTGAAAGCGTGGGCGAGTACGTCGCGCGTCGCACCGGGGCGTCGGCGGCTACCGCTGCCATGGAGCGGTCCGCCGCGGCTCTCGGGGCGGGCGATCACCCGGCCCCTGGCGACCATCCCCAGGGGGTCGAGGACGCCTACGCGCGCAGTCTCGAACACTGGCTCGCCACGGGGGCGCCCGACCTCGACGAGCGGCTTCCGGCCGTGTTCGCCGACCTCGGCCTCGAGGTGGCCCCGGCGACACCGATGACAGCCTTGTCCGGTGGCCAGGCCGCGCGTGCCGCCCTGGCGGCGCTGCTGCTCAGCCGCTTCGACGTCATCCTGCTCGATGAGCCGACCAACGACCTCGACCTCGCCGGTCTCGAACGCCTGGAGTCCTTCGTCCGCGGGCTGCGCGCCGGGGTGGTGCTCGTCAGCCACGACCGCGAGTTTCTTTCGCGGGTCGTCACTCGGGTCGTCGAACTCGATCTCGCCCAGCATCAGGTCGCGGTGTACGACGGCGGCTACGACGCCTTCCTCGAGGAACGGGCGGTAGCGCGACGGCACGCCCGCGAGGCGTACGAGGAGTTCGCCGACAAGAAAGCCGACCTCGTCGCCCGCGCTCGCACCCAGCGGGAATGGAGCTCGCAGGGTGTGCGCAACGCGATGCGGAAGTCGCCAGACAACGACAAGATCCGGCGCCGGGCGCAGGCCGAGTCGTCCGAGAAGCAGGCGCGGAAGGTGCGCCAGATGGAGTCGCGGATCGCCCGCCTCACCGAGGTCGACGAGCCGCGCAAGGAGTGGCAGCTCCGGTTCACGGTCGGCGCTGCTCCTCGTTCGAGTTCGGTCGTCGCCACCCTCGACCAGGCCACCGCCCGCCTCGGCGGCTTCACGCTCGGCCCGGTGTCGGTGCAGGTGGGCGCGGGTGACCGGATCGGCATCGCCGGCCCCAACGGCGCGGGCAAGACGACGCTGCTGCGCCTGCTACTCGGCCATCTCACCCCGGATGGCGGGCGGGCGAGCCGGGGCGCCTCGGTCGCGGTCGGTGAGATCGACCAGGCCCGCACCGGACTCGACGACGACCTGCCCTTGGGCGAGGCCGTCATGGCGGCGGTGATGCCGCGGATGACGCTCGCGGACGTGCGCACTCTGCTCGCCAAGTTCGGCCTGCGGGCCGACCAGGCCACCGGCCCGGTGGCACGGCTCTCACCCGGCGAGCGGACCCGTGCCGCGATGGCGGTGTTGCAGGCGCGTGGGGTCAATCTGCTCGTTCTCGACGAGCCGACGAACCACCTCGACCTGCCGGCGATCGAGCAGTTCGAGGAGGCCCTGAACTCCTACGACGGCGCGTTGCTGCTCGTCTCCCACGACCGCCGGCTCCTCGAGAACGTGCGGCTGGACCAGCGCTGGCAGGTGGATGACGGGCGGGTCATCACCGAGATCGTCACCTCACCGTGAGGCTGTCGAGCAGTTCGCGCGGCATCCGCCACCTGGCGGAGTGCCGCGCGGATCAACTCACCGGTCGCGGTAGATCCTGGAGCGATGGCCTAACTCGATCGCGACAATGACCAGTGTTGTGTCCTCGATGGCCACCACGACCCGGTAGTCGCCGACTCGGTAGCGCCAGTAGCCCGCGAACTGGGCCCCGAGTGGTTTGCCGCGTTGCCGGGGATCCTCCAACTCGCACACCTCATCCAGATGGGCGCGGATGCGGCGGAGCGTGGAGCGGTCCAGCTTGCGGGCGGCCTTGTTGAACTGCGGTGAGGTCTCCAGGCGCCAGCGGGTCACACCCCGAGCTCATCCCAGAGGTCGTCAGCCGGACCGCTCGGTCGGCCCGCGCTCTCCCACTCGCGCACGACCTGGTCGGCCCAGTAGCGCTCTTCGAGGTCGTCGAGGTGCTCGTGGATCGCCTCGCGCACGTAGAACGTCTTCGAACGGCCGGTGCGGCGTGCCAGATCGTCGAGGCGACGCTCATCCTCGGGCATCAGTCGGACCGAGATCGGCACGGCGACCAACTCCTCTTCTCGTGGCTTCGCCTGCGCTACAAGTATCGCATGTACTCGGTGTCCCGTCGCCCGCCGGATGGGGCGTACCTTGACGGCGCCGCTCCCCGGGTGTGAGCGCGCAGAGCGCTGACCTCACCGTGAGGCTGTCGGGCAGTTCGCGCGGCATCCGCCACCTGGCGGAGTGCCGCGCGGATCACCGCGGCCGGGACAGGCGAGAGCCGGCCGGCACGTCGGCTGCTCGGCCGGCTCTCGCCCCACCGGATGCGGCGGCATCCGGTGGGGTTGCTGTGGGACCGTCGCTCAGCGGCGGGTCGTGGCCGAGCCGACGTCCCAACTGATCGGGGTGGAGTAGAGCGCGAACCGGTAGTCACGCTGCGGGGTGTACCGGTACGACATCGTCGCCGTGCCAGCCGAGGTGGTCCACACCGACTTGAGGTTCTTCCACTGGGTCGACCCGAGGTCGCGGTACTGAAACACCCCGCCTGCGGGGCGCTTGAAGAACTCGTCGTTGCCGACCGAGTAGAGCAGCGAGGTGCCGCGCAGGGTGACCACGTCACCGCTGCGGGATGAGGAGATCCACGCCCCGGCGGCCAGTTTGACCGTGGTGTACGCGGTGTTCTGGCTGACTTCGGTGAGGTTCTCGTCAAAAGCGACATCAGGCCGCCAGGCCATCGTGCCGATGTAGGTGTCGGAGTAGACCTCCCAGGTGCTCGCTGCACCACCGGCGAAGAAGACGCTGTTGTCGTAGCCCTGGGTCGGGTGGATGAGGTCCCACACGGCGAGGCCGTCGGGCTGAGTGCAGGTGCCGGATGCCCGGACCGGCAACTCCAGGTAGGGCCGGGCGATCGCGACCCGGTTGGTGACCGAGAGCGTGCAGCCGGCGGCGGCGGATGCCGGCGTCGCAGTGGAGACGGCGAGGCCGACACTCACCGCCGCGGCGGCGAGGGTGGCGAGGGCGCGGTTCGGGCGCATGGACGGTGACCTCTCGGGTGGGATTGAGCGGCCGGGCCGGCCGCGGTAGACGAGCCAGTTCTAGGGCACGCCGGTGGCCGTCGTTCGAGGAACACCGAAGGCCCGGCCATTCGGCCGAGGCGGTGCTCCACCGCGCAGCTCGACCTATTGCCACCACTTTGAGACCATAGGTCTCATGGCAATGACTCTTCGACTCACTGACGACGATGACCGTGCCCTGACGCAGCTCGCCGACGAGCTCGGCGTAAGCAAGCAGGAAGCGACCGTCCGGGCGATCCGCGAGGCCGCCACCCGCCGGGTGCACGAGGCGAAGGTTCGCGACGCTTCGGCGTGGGGCCGGGAGCGGTATGCCGACCTCCTCGACCGGCTCGGCACGTGACCGCATACCTCTCGCTCGAGGACCTGCTCGGCCTCGCGCACGACCTCGGGGTCGGGCCGGTTTGCGACGTCGGCCTGCTCGACTCGGCCGCGTACCGGCCGCAGTCGGTGGTGTTCGGCACGGAGGTCTATCCGACGCTCGACGACAAGGCCGCGGTGCTCGTGCACTCGATCGTCGGCAATCATCCGCTCGTCGATGGCAACAAGCGGCTCGGTTGGCTCGCGGTCGTCGTGTTCTATGGGGTGAACGGCATCCGGCTCGACGTTCCGAATGATGATGCGGCCTACGAGCTGGTGATCGCCGTAGCGAAGGGCGAGGTAGATCCGGTCGCTATTGCCGAGCGGCTCGCTTCGTGGAGGTGACGGTCGCGGAGTTCGGCTGACCGTGACGGTGGTGGTGAGCGAGCCTCGCGGCGGCCTCCCCCGGGTACCCGGGAAGGGTAGTCAGCCGGCCCAGAAACCGCGGCCGCCGAACGCCTCCCGATACGTGCCGAATGGCGTTGCGGGAGAGCGTGACCCGAGGTATGACCCGACCACGGCAGCGCCGAGGTCGCCCAGTTCAGGCGCGACGACCCGTCCGCCGACCCGGCGCGCCATCCCATCGACGAACCGCGCTAGGCCGGCATCCTCACCGAGCCGGAAGAAGGTGACCTGCGCACCGAGCCTGGCCGAGGTGTCGAGTTCGCGCACCGCGAGCGCCAGCGTGCGCGGCTGCGGCGGGTAGTCGAATGCCACCGACCCGCCGGGTTCGAGGTGGGCGGTGGGCTCACCGTCGGTGACGATGAGCAGCACCGGCTGCTCGTTCGGATGCCGCCGGAAGTGCCGGTTCGCGAGCAGCAGCGCGTGGTGCAGGTTGGTGCCCTTGTCCCACACCGCATCCAGCGCGGTGAGCTGTTCGATCTCCATCACCTCGGCGTGCCGGGCGAACGACACCAACTGCAGGTGGTCGCCGCGGAATCGGGTCGACACCAGCTGGTGCAGCGCCAGTGCGGTGCGCTTCATCGGCACCCACCGGCCGTCCATCGCCATCGAGAACGAGGTGTCCACGAGGAGGGCCACCGCAGCCCGGGTGCGCGCCTCGGTCTCGACGACCTCCACGTCGCCGATGTCGAGCCGGATGCCGCTCCCGCCCCGTGCGTGCGCACCCCCGCGCTCGCCCGCCGACCGGGTGATCGCGTTGGTCAGCGTGCGGGTGGTGTCCCACGGCTCGGTGTCGCCGAACTCCCACGGCCGGGTAGCGCCGCTCGGCTCGCCGGCCGCGCCGGTGGCGCGCACGTCGCGCCGGCCGGAGCGGGACGACAGTCGGCCCGCGACGTCGCGGAGCAGCGACCGGCCGAGTTCGCGCATCGCCTGGGGCGACAGGCGAAGCGAGCCGTCGGCGGCGCGAGCGAGGTAGCCGCTGTCGCGCAGCGCCTTCTCGAGTTCGGCGAGCGCGCGGGCGTCGACGGCGGCCTCGTCGCCGAGCTGGCCGGCGAGAGCGTCCAGGTCGACGTCATCCATCCGGGCACCGGGGTGCGCCTGAGCGAGTTGGTCGGCGAGTGCGTCGAGTTGAGCGAGGTCCTGCAGCACCCCGGTGCCGTCGCCGAGCCCGAGACCCTGCTCGCCGGAGAACCGCTCGGAGCCGTTCCAGCCCTCGCCGGGGCGCAGACCGCGCAGCAGGTCGTCCATCCGGGAGAGTTGGTCCATCAGCCCCGGTGACCCGAACGCCTGCTGCGACAGTTGGGCGAGTTCGGCGCGCTGCTCGGCCGACATCGACGCGAGCATCCGCTGGGCGGCCGCGGCCCGGGCGGCGAGGGCATCGACCAGTTCCTCGACCGACTGCGGGCTCTCCGGGAAGAAGTCGCCGTGCTGCTCCATGAACCGCTGGAACTGCTGACCGGTGTCGTCGCCGCGGGCGTGCGCCGCGAGCAGGTCGTTCAGGTCGCGCATCATCGCCTCGACCCGTTCGCGGTCCTGCGGCGTCGCGTTCTCGAGCGCCTGCTTCATCCCCGCGAAGCGCTGGTCGAGCAACTCGCGGCCGAGGAGGTCCTTGATCTGGTCGTACTTCTCCCGCCCTTCGGTGCTGCGCCACGGGTAGTCGGCGAGTTCGGTGACCGCTCGAGCCGCGGACGGCGGCAGGTCGTCGATGCGCAGTTCGGCGAAGCGGGCGTCGTCGTCGAGCTCGCGGGCCAGCTGCTGGCGCTCGGCGAGCACCGCCTCGTCGAGCAGCCGGCGCACCTCGTCGAGCGTGCCGCCGAGGGAGTGCCGCTGCAGCAGCTCCCGGCGGCGCTGCGCCACCCGTCGGGCCAATTCGTCGAGCCCAGTGCGTGACTCCGTGCCCTGGCGCAGCAGTTCGCGCATCGCCCGCTCGGGGGAGGAGCCGGCCATGACGTCCTCACCGATCGCGGCGAGGGCGTCGCGCAGGTCGACCGGCGGCGCCAACGGGTCGGGCCCGCCGGCGTATCGGGCGTAGCGGGACTCGCGGCCGGTCGTCATCGCTGGCTCCTCGTCATCTGAGAGGCGTTGCCCCCCAGCCTTTCTCGGTGTCGTTGAGTGGCGTGTGGTTGGCGAGACCCCGCATGTCACCGGTCGTCGTCATCCGTAGACCGTCTCGCCGTCGGCCGAGTCCTTGCTGATCCGGCGGGCGAGGTAGAGGCCCTCGAGGGCGAGCTCGATGGCGCTGGCCCGCTCGCCGTCGGTGCCCGCCCCGAGCCGGTCGCAGATCTCGTCGTACACCTGCGACTCGCCGAGCACCGGTAGCCCGCCGAGGAATTCGCGCGCGGTGACCCGTTCGCCGGTGGTGACCAGCGCGCCGTCCTCGATCGCCGAGGTGAGCAGGGCCAGGTCGATGCCGCCGAGCCGCTGCCGGCAGACCTCGGCGGTGGCGGTACGCAGCAGGTGGGTGAGCACCTCACGCTCACGGCCCTCCTCACCGGACTCGAACTCGACCTTGCCGCGCAGCACGTCGAGCGCGGCCTCGAGGTCGACGACGCGCGCCACGGCATCCGGCTCACCGCGAACCGTGGCCCGATGCAGCGCCGCCGCGGCCACCGTCTCGGCCGCGGCGATCGAGAACCGTGCCGAGACGCCGGAGCGCTGGTCGACCGCCGGGGAGCCGCGCAGCCCGCGGGTGAACCGGGCGAGTACCTCGACGAGCGCACCCGGCACCTCGGCGACCAGCCCGGCCTCCTGGCGGACCACGGCCACCTCGTCGTCGAGTTCGCGCGGGTAGTGGGTGCGGATCTCGGCGCCGAAGCGGTCCTTGAGCGGGGTGATGATGCGGCCCCGGTTCGTGTAGTCCTCCGGGTTGGCGCTGGCGACGACGAGCACGTCGAGCGGCAGCCGCAGCACGTAGCCCCGGATCTGGATGTCGCGCTCCTCCATGACGTTGAGCATCGCCACCTGGATGCGTTCGGCGAGGTCAGGCAGCTCGTTGATGGCGACGATGCCGCGGTGGCTGCGCGGGATGAGGCCGAAGTGGATCGTCTCGGGGTCGCCGAGCCGGCGCCCCTCGGCGACCCGCATCGGGTCGACGTCGCCGATCAGGTCGGCGACGCTGGTGTCGGGGGTGGCGAGCTTCTCGGCGTAGCGCTCGTCGCGGTGCCGCCACTCGATGGGCAGGTTCTCGCCGAGTTCGGTTGCCCGCCTGCGGGACTCGACCGTCACCGGCTCGTCCGGGTGCTCACCGAGGTCGGAGCCGGCGATGACCGGCGTCCACTCGTCGAGCAGCCCGACCAGGCTCCGCAGCAGGCGGGTCTTGCCCTGGCCGCGTTCGCCGAGCAGCACGACGTCGTGGCCCGCGAGCAGCGCCCGCTCCAACTGGGGGATGACGGTCGCGCCGAACCCGTGCAGGCCGGGCCACGGGTCGCGGCCCGCCGCGAGGGCGGCGAGCAGATTGCCGCGGACCTCGGCCCGCACCGAGCGGGCCCGGTGGCCGGAGGCCCGAAGCTCGCCGACGGTGCTCGCGGTCGGGGGAGTGGTGACAGCGGGAGATGCGCTCACCACTTCACGCTACGTCACCTCATCCGCGAACTCGATGGTGGTTTCCGCACCGCCGAAGGCATCCCGGCCGGTAGGCGGGTCACCGACTCTCATCGGCCGTCGGTCGGGGTGGGCCGACAGGTCCCGTCCCGACCGGCCCCTGCCGTCGAGGTCGTTCGTCGTCGCCGCTCAGTCGGCGACATCCACGCCTCGGTCGCGCGACGCGCGGCCGAGGTTGTTGTCGAACGTCGCGAGAGCGGCGCGTTCGCGCTCCGCGACCAGCAGGACACAACAGTCCGGCATCCGCAGCCGGGTCTCGGCGCGGAGTATCGCCAGTCCCGCGGCATCGGCTCCGGTCAGTGGCACCGCGGTCAGCTGCAGGCGGTTGATGACGGTCGCCGTCGCCGCCAGCCGACCGTCGCGGGCGGGGCCGACGAGGGTCTCTGCCAAGGTGACCGGGCTGACCAGGAACTCGTGGTCGGCGTGCCTGAGTAGTAACTCGGTTGCTCGCTCGTGGTGGGTGTCGCGCGACTCGAGATGGGCAATGACCACACTGGCGTCGAGGACGATCACGCCGGCCAGTCGTCGCGCACGGCGTCGAGGTAGCCGTCGTCATAGGTTCCGGTCAAGGCACCGCTCGTGGCCCGGATCGCGGATCGACGCTCGTCGGCTCGGCTCTCGCGCTCGGTCGTCAGACCTCGATGCCCCTCGTCGACGAGACGGAGCAGGAGCCGCGTCCGGCTCTCCCGATCCTCGGGCCATCGTCTGGCAGCGTCGTCGAGAGCCTGCGTCAGTGCGTCCGTCTCGGTGACGGTGTGGCGAGGTCGTGTGGTGGGCACTCCAGAAGTGTAGTACCGAACATTCGGTGCTGCACCGCTTGTCGTGCGCGACGCCGCACGGCCGGCCTCTACGACACCGCAGTGGAGGCGCGTGGGCAGCGGCCGTCCCTACGGACCCGCCGGGTGGTGCATCGACCCGCCCATTGTCGGGGTGGCCTGGCTGGTGATGCGGCTGATGTCGTACCGTTGATGCCATGCGCACCACAGTGTCGATCGACGACGAGTTGCTCGGCGCCGCGAAGCAGCGCGCGGCGGAGCGAGGCGAGAGCCTCGGCTCTGTCCTGGAGGACGCCTTGCGCCGGTTGCTGGTCTCGGCCGACGTGGCGGCATCGGCTACCCCGGAACTGCCGGTGTTCCGTGGCGGTACCGGCCCCCAGCCCGGGGTCGACCTCACGTCCAGCCGCGCGCTGCACGAGTTGCTGGACGACGGTGTCGAGTTGACCTCGCTGCGGTGAGGTCGGTACTGCTCGACGTCAACGTCGTTCTCGCTCTCTTCCGCGCCGATCACCCGCACCACGAACAGGTCCGCCGGTGGTTCGACCGGGTGCTCGCCGCGGAGGGGTCATTCGCGGTGCCCGTCGCAGTGTGGTCATCGTTCCTCCGCCTCGCAACGAACCGGCGCGTCTTCCGCGTGCCAGCACCACTCGGCGAGTGCTTCGACTTCATCGAGGCGCTGACCGCCCAGCCGGGCCATCTCGCGGTCGGCCCGGGGCCACGGCATCTCGCCATCCTTCGGACGCTCTGCGTCGAGGCCGACGCGGTCGGCGACCTGGTGCCGGATGCCGTGCTCGGTGCGGTCGCCGTGGAGCACGGCATGACCATGGCGACGCTCGACCGTGACTTCGCCCGGTTCGACTCGGTCCGCCACATCCGTCCGGAGGCCACCCCGGACCACGGCCCCGGATGACGCGCGCCACGGTGGTCGCGGTCGTCATCCGCTGAGGTGACCGGTCGTCATCCGGCCGAAAACGGCTGCGGTCAGCGGTAGTTGGTGAAGCTGATCGCGAAGTCGAGCTCGGTCTCCTTGAGCATCCGCTGCACCGCCTGGAGGTCGTCGCGGGATTTGCTCGAGACGCGCACCTCGTCGCCCTGGATCTGGGTCTTGACCGACTTCGGGCCCTCGTCGCGGAGCAGCTTGGTGATCTTCTTCGCGTTCTCGGAGGAGATGCCCTCCTGGAGCGGCACATCGAGTTTGTACTCCTTGCCGGACAGGCGCGGCCCGGCCTCGGGCACGTCGAGGTGCTTCAGCGAGACGCCGCGCTTGACCAGCCAGGTTTGCACGACGTCGAGGACGGCCTTACAGCGGTCCTCGCTGTTGGCCTGCGTCCGGATCACCTCGCCGGCCAGCTCGACCGACGCACCGACACCCTTGAAGTCGTAGCGGTTCGCGATCTCCTTCGCCGCGGTGTTCACCGCGTTGGCGACCTCCTGCTTGTCGTACTGGCTCACGACGTCGAAACTGTTGTCCGCCATGGGTCGGTCCTCTGTGGGTCGGGGTGTGGGATGCCGGGTGGCTGCGCGGTCCGCGCCGGGGAGGCCGGCCGATTCGGTGCCCGCAGGGCTGCTTGCTATCCTTTCATGCGCACGAGGCGGGTTGCCCGAGCGGCCAATGGGAGCGGACTGTAAATCCGTCGCGTAAGCTTCGAAGGTTCGAATCCTTCACCCGCCACCACCGCGTAGAGATGGCCCCGGTCGATGTCGGATGACGACCGGGGCCTCCTCGCGTCACCCCTCGGTTGCGTTGCCGGGTGCCAGGCCATAGCACTGCGGAACAGAGGCCGCGGCCGGCGGCGCCGTCATCGCTGAGGCAGCGCCGGCGTTCACCGCAGCGCCGGCGCTCACAGCGGCAACAGCGCTCCCGGCAGCGCCGGCGCTCACGCCGTTGCGGCTGACCTCGCCACGAGTACCGGTGACCGCCCGCGCGGCCCGCTCCGACGAAGGGCTGGGGTCATTCGTCGCGGCCCGCGTCCGGGCCCGGTTGAGCAGGGCCTCGATATCGGCCTCATAACTGGGCGCGACCTGCCGGAGCATCCAGGACAGTTGCTCGTCGCTCGGCAGGCGCGGGTCACGGCTCAGCTGAGGCTCCGCGTGCCATGAGGGGTTGCCGGAACCGACCGGACCGAGCGCCAGCGGGTCGGTTTCGGGTGAGTCGATGGGATGCAGTCGTGCCAGCCTGCTCATGACTCCGTCGTCTCCTCATCGTTCGGGTCGCTGCGCAGCCATTCCACGATCTGGTGGCGCCGGGTGTCGGTCAGTGTCGGCGGCTCTGGCGGGCAGGTCGCGAGATAAGCGGCGAACTCGGGTTCTGGCGGGACCCCGTGCTCGATGAGGAAGTAGGCCGTCGCGTCGCTCCACACCCAGGTGCCGTCGGTGCGCAGGTCGAGGGGCAGCACCTCGCCCCGGTCCGGGTCCAGTGGGTCGACCGCGAGTTCGTCGGTACGGAGCACGATGTCGGCCTGGGTGAGGTACCGGATCGCACGCTCGGCATCCTCGGTGGACATCGGCGGCTCATCCTTGGCGGTGTCCTCGCCTGCGGCGTCGGATGGGGATCCGTCGTCGTCCGGCCCGGCGTCGGTGATCCCGGCGACCCGCACCGGTGCGGCCTCCTCAGCGGCGAACAGCAACGTACCGGTGACGAGGATGGCGGAATGGTAAGGCGGGAGCGCCGTGCCGGCGATGTATGGCTCGACCATCGGCGTATCCGGCCCGTCAACGCAGCCGGACGCGCCGTAGGCACGGACGAGCACGTCGTCGCGGGCGGCGGCGGACCGCGTTTCGACAAGGTAGATCGGCCTGCCCGGCGGCCAGGCTGCCTCCAAGACCGGACGACGCCATGCTCGCCATACGCCGATCACGTCCGCGCCCTCGAGCCGGCTGAGTACCGCGGCGTCCCCGTGCTGCACCACCGAGTCGGCGCCCTCGGCGGCGCCGCCCGGAGGTTCGGCGGTGAGTTCGATGACCGGGTGGCGATCCCCTGGTGCCAGCCCGACGTCGGCGGCGATCTCGGGGTCCACCCCGGCCTGGATGAGGATGTCGGCGATGGCACCGGCCTCCTGCCGGGTCACCGGGGGCCGGGTCTGCAGGACCTGGGCTCCGAGCGCGAGCGTGGCGTCGGTCATCCGCTGCTCGACGATGGCACGGCGGCAGAAGATGATGAGATCGTCGGGAAGCGCGTCGGCGAAACTCTGGACGAGATCGACCAGTTCGATTGCCGCAGGGGGCTCGTCTGGCTGGTCGGTTGCCGCCGGGGCAGCGGGGGGCTCGTGTGGCTGGTCGGTCATCAGGTCGTCCTTACGGTGGTCGGGGATGACGGGCTTGCGGGGTTGGCGAGGGCGGCCGCATCACAGGTGGCGCGGGTGGCCGCACCCTGGTGGGGATGCCGGACCCCGAGGTGGTGCGTGGTGTCACGCCTGGCCGGGGGACACCACGGCGGTGTGCTGAATCGGCTCATGGTTCAGTCGTTTCCGAGCAGGGTCACCGGCAGCCGCCACCACTGCGCCGTCGTCGCGGACACCATCGCGACCCAGGTCGCTGGGCCCGCCAGGAGGACACCGCCATCGTCGTCCGCGGGTGACGGACCGGCCTGCTCGAGAGCGGCGGCGTGGGCGCCATCGAGCGCCTCACGTACCGCGCCCAGGCTGGCCGTGGTTCGCTCGAGGAGCACGACATCGGCGTGACGCGTTGATGGGGCCCGTCTCGTGCCGGTGTGTGCTTCCGGCACGAGAGCGACGTCGCAGCGCCAGCCGGTGGGCTCGGCGTCGCCGCTGATCGGCTCAGATCGGGACTCCGACGATGCTGCGGTGTCGTCGACGACGATGACGGGGCGGGCACCGGGCGGGTCCAGATCTGTCGGGCCCGAGGGCGGCACGATGGCGAGCCGGTCGCGGGGGAGGTCGACGAGCGAGACCAACTGCGCCCAGGTTTCCGGGTGGTCTGACCGTATGTGGACCGCTGCTCCAGCCCCGAGCGCGCGCACGACGAGATGATGACCGAGTGCCTGCGGCCCGAGGATGACGACCCGAACCGGGCGGCGCGGCGAGAGCCACGGGAGTTCGGTGCTCGCCCCGGTCGCCCCGAGGACGAGGCCTGCGGGCACCGGCCGGGGCAGCAGGTCGGCGACGGCTGCGGCGCTCACCCAATGTCGGGATGCATGGTTGGTGTTGGCTCGGGCATCGGTCGGGTCATTGGCGGTTCGGGCGGGCCGATCGGTCTTGGCTTCGGGCTCTGCCCGGTGCCGGGGCAACGGGTTGGTATGGGTGTGGCTGTCGGCCCGGTGCCGGCCCGCCGGGCTGGCACCGCTCGGTCGCCGGGTCATCGGAGGAACCCCCCGAGTGGGGCGGTCGCGGCGGCTGCGGCGCGCTGCCGGCCGTCGCATCGGCGCAGGGTGGCCCCGAGGTCGGTGGCCGCGGCGAGCACGGCGGCACATCCCTCATCGAGGGCGGGTCCCGGTGGGGCGCCTACGCGCACCGCCGCTTCGATCTCGACCGTGTCCGAGTCGTGGTGCGCTGTCGGTGGACGCCGGGCCGCGAGTGACACCACGGTGCTGACTCCGGCGGTGGCGGCGATCACGTCGAGCAGGGACGGGGCGCCGACGGCCAGCCCGGCCGGCCATGACCGCACCTCGTACACCACCTGCGACTCATCCGGGACCGACCACGAGCCCCAATGCT
>JBOFJB010000049.1:0-2979 GCA_051650465.1 Dermatophilaceae bacterium
GTGATCTCCTGGAGGCGTTGCTCGTCGGGGGCGAGGTCGACGGCGAGGGTGCGCGCCTCGGCGACCAGGTGCTCGCGCAGCCAGGGGTTGGCGGTGAACTGCACCCGGTGGGTCTCCTCGTGCATGCAGACCCAGCTGCGGAAGTCGGCGGCGACGACACCCAGCTCGCGGGCGACCTGCACGATGTTCGGCGCCACGAGCAGCAGTGCCGGCGTGCCGCCGGGTGCGATGTCGTACTGGCCGAGCACCTTCCCGGCCAGGTAGGCCAGCAGGGCTCCGGCCTCCGCACCGGTGACCTTGCCGCCGACCGCCTGGGCCGCCGCTCCGACCTGCTGACCCCGCTTGTCGGCGATCGCGTCGAGCGCCGGGTCGAGCATGGCACGCATCGAGTCGGCGTTCACCCCGATCCAGGTGGCCCGGTCGACCACCAGCGCCTCGGGAGCATCGGCCGGGGTGTCGAGCCGAGCCGTCTCGGCGACCGGTTGACGGGCCGCGCGGGCGGCGTCGCGAATCGCCTCGACCTCGGAGCGCGCCTCGTCGGCGCTGACGACCGGACCGGCGCTGACGAGCGTGCGCCCGGTGGTCTTGGCGAACTCCCAGTCGACGTATGCCACGTGGTCAGCCTCTCGTTGGGTGCGGTCGGTCGCGTGGCGGATGACGCCTGCCGCGCTCGGGACGCGCGGTCACCGGCATCCGCACCGGGTGATCGCGGCGGTGATGCGGTCCAACGCCACACGGGCCCGGCGCGTTCCGTCGTAGGTCTCGGGGAAGCCGTCGACCATGACCGCGAAGACGAGCGGCCGGCCGTCGGCCGTCACCGTGGTGCCGGCGAGCGACGACCCGGCCCGCAACGTGCCGGTCTTGGCCCGCGGCACGCCGGCGACGTCGCCGGTGGCCTTGTCGTCGAAGCGCGATCCGAGCGTGCCGGACAGCCCGGCGACCGGGAGACCGGCCAGCACGCGGTCGAAGCCGGGGACCGTGCCGGCGGCCCCCAGGGCCAGCACCCCGGAGAGAGTGGTGGCGGTGACGGCCTGACCGGGGCTGAGTCCGCTGGCGTCGAGCAGGCGGAGACCATCGGTGTCGACACCGCCGGCGCGCAGTCGGTCGGCGACGAACGCGGCGTTCGCTCCCGGCGCCGCCACCGGACGTCCGGCAGCGACCGCGGCCTGGCGGACGAGGTTCTCGGTGAGGGTGTTGTCGCTGCTGCCGAGAGCCAACCCGAGCACCTCGCCGTAGCTCGCCGACTCGACCCGGCCCAGCGTGGTGGCCGCCGCCGGCCGCGGGCCGCTCCACGCCGACGCCGGCAGGACGGATGCCGTGATGCCGCGCTCCCGCAGCCGGGTCGCGAAGGTGGCCGCGACCGCGTCCTCGGGCCGGTCGGGTGCCGCGCGCCCGGCGACCGCACGGGTGGTGGTGAGCCCGGTCATGACGACCGGACCACCGAAGCCGTCGCGCACGTCGGCCGGTCTCCAGGTCGAGGGCAGCCGCGGGCCCGGGGCGTACGAGAGGTCGAGGCGCAGCCGTACCGAGGTGCGCCCGTCTGCCTTGAGCGCGGCGGCCACCTGACCGGCGAGGTCGGCGAGCCCGGCCCGGCCGGCGACCTCGGCCGGGTCGCCCGCGCCGGGGTCCAGCAGGGTGTCGCCCCGCACCACGAGCACGAGGTCGCGCGACCCGGGCGCGGCGACCACCGTGGTGGGCATGGTCGCGTCGAGGTCCAGTGAGCCGGCCACGGCGAGCGCGGCCATCAGCTTGGCCGTCGACGCCGGCACGCGGGCCCGGCCGGCGGCGAGCTCCCAGATGACCGCGCCGGTGATGCCGTCGCTGACACTGACCCCCAGGCCGCCGTCCAGCGCCGGGTCCGTGGACGCCGCCGACACGGCGCGCGCCAGGCCGGCCGCGGTGGGGATCGGGGCGTCATCCGACACGGTGAGCAGATCGCCCGACGCGGACGGTGCCGGGCTCGGGGCGAGGACGGGGGAGGCGGTGCCGGTCGGGGCCGGCGTCGTGGCCGCGCCCGCGCGGGTGAGCACCCCGGGAACGACGTCGAGCACGTCGGCGGCGAGGTAGCCGGCGACCATTGCCAGGACGGCGACCGTGGCGAGGAGGACCCGTCTCACCCGGCCTCCCTTCGTGCCCTCGACGCCGCATGCGCCAGACTGTGGCGAGCCTAGGTCACGCGTGGGAGGGAACAGCAGTGGAGTTCGACGTCACCATCGAGATCCCCAAGGGGCACCGCAACAAGTACGAGGTCGACCACGAGACCGGGCGGATCCGGCTCGACCGGCTGCTGTTCACCTCGATGGCCTACCCCAGCGACTACGGCTACGTCGAGGACACCCTGGGCGAGGACGGTGACCCGCTCGACGCGCTCGTGCTGCTCGACGAGCCCACCTTCCCCGGATGCATCGTGCGGGCGCGGCCGATCGGGATGTTCCACATGCGCGACGAGGCGGGCGGCGACGACAAGATCCTCTGCGTGCCGGCCGGCGACCCGCGCAAGAACGGCATCACCGAGCTCGACCAGATCAGCGAGTTCGAGCGGCTCGAGATCCAGCACTTCTTCGAGACCTACAAGGACCTCGAGCCGGGCAAGTCGGTGCAGGGCGCGCACTGGGCCGCCCGCGAGGATGCCGAGCGCTGCGTCACCGAGGCCATCGACCGGGCGACGGCCGCCGGGATGAGCACGGCCCGCTGGCGGATGCCGGCGACCGAGGTGGTGTCGCAGACCTCGCTCGCCCGCACGCCCGACGAGCTCTCGGCGGCGGCGGAGAAGGCGCGCAGCGAGCTCGCCACCAAGGACAAGCCACTCACCGACGACTGAGTCTCGCCGACTCCGCTGCCTCAGCTTTCCCGCCCGCGCCCGGAACCTTCAGCCTCGGGCCACGACCTTTCCGGTGCGATCTCGAAGCTTCCCAGGCGAACTCGCGTCGCGCCCGGATGGCGCCCGAACGCCTACCAGCCCCAGGTGCCGGGCGCGCC
>JBOFJB010000050.1:0-6277 GCA_051650465.1 Dermatophilaceae bacterium
CCAACCGCGGAACATCGTCGAGCAAGACGTCGCACCACGCCCGGTGTCAAGCATCAGGTGACACAGCCCTGTCAAGGATCACCCGCGACAGGACACTGTCTTGACGCAGCGCGGCGTGAGGACTTTCTCTACTGGCTCAAGGCGCGCCTTCGGCGCGCACGCGGTGCGGCGGCGGGGCCCCGCGACAGGGACCCCCGCGCTACGGCCTCGCTCCGCTCGGCCTGCGCGCACCCCCGTCGCACCCCACCACCGACCCGCACACACGAAGAAGGACGCCCCGGTGCCAGTCACCGAGACGCCCTCACCCCCGAGCCGCCGACCCGATGCCGAGCATCCGCCCGACTCCGGACCGCATCAAGGGCGGCTACGCCGTCGCTACGCGATGACCTACGGCCACCCTTGACCCGGACCTCCGCCAGGCTCTCGTGCTCCGCTACGGATCGGTGGCTCTCCCTGCCCAACGCTCCCGCTTTGCTAACGGTTCTGCTAACAGCCGGCTCGACAATCGTGGACGCCGGCGGACGCAGAACCCTCGCCACCAGCACGAACGGCAACCGACGCCACCGCCGTGGACACCTGCCCTGCATCTTTGAATCAGGACTAGCGACGTAGGTTCGATTCCTACCCGGGGAGCCATGATCTAGCCGTTGACCTGCGGTTTCGCCGTCGCCCTGGTGGTGCCGGGCCCTCCGGTTACGGCCTTCCTTGCTAACACCTTGCCCATGGGCCGAGACGGTGACGTCGACTGGCGCGGAGAACATCGTGGTGCAGTGCTGGTCTGGGAGCCTCGCCGCGCAACTGGAATGCCTCGTTGAGCCGGCGGCGTTTAGGCAACATCATCGTCGCCGCCCGGGGAGTGACCACGGTCGGGACGCCGGTCCTGCTGCTCGTGCTCGGCGCCCGGTTCGTCCTACTCGACGAGATGGATCGTGGTGCGCGATCGCTGTCGGGTGGTCGAGGCCGCGATCACAGTTCTCTGCTCGGCGCGGGCGGGCACCGACGAAGTGGTCAGCCATCGAGACCGACCCCGAGTTGGCGTCATGCGACGACCGGTACGAACGTTCGGGACGCGAGCATCACGACGACGGCGAGCCCCACGCCGAGGGCGATCTCAGCGGGCGTGTGGTGGTCGAGCCGCAGACGAGCGAACGCGACTAGCGGCAGGAGGGCCGGAAGCGCGAGCAGGCACCACGGCGAGATCAGCAGCGCCGCGACCAGGACGAGCGCGGTGAAGCAGAACGCGTGCATCGAGACCTTCGGGCCGACGAGCGTGACCGTTCCGGTGAGGACGAGCCCCGCGATCATGGTGAGCAGGATCCACACGAGAAGCCTCGGCGCCCCGAGGAGCAGCGTCGCGGCCATCCCGCCGAGCACGGATCCCGTGCACACGAGGAACACCCACCAGCGCTGCTCGCGCCGGGTGACGTGCCGGTCGGTGAGGCGTTCGCGCCAAACGGCGAGATGGATGACGGCCATCGGGATCACCGCGCAGAACCCGCCGAGCAGCACACCCCAGCCGAGCCCGACCCACGCCCGAGGGTGCCCTGCCACGCCGCACACCACGCAGATGAGGAACACCGACACCGCTGGGCGAACACGTCGCTGAGGATCCTGGCGGCCCGGGTCGTCGGGTCCGCGGGCGTCGGGGCGATGATGGTCTCCATCAGGCTCCTGTTCATCAGCGGTCGTCGGTCCTGGGCGCTCATCGCGAGCCGGATCTCGTAAGGTGCTGCACGGATGTGGACAAGGTCTCGTCGTTCCGTAACCCCAGCCTGCGCACCCGGTCCATCGCAAGGGTGAGCCGGTCGATGCGGGGCACGGCGTTCTCCCCGCTCAGGTGCTGCACCAGCCCGGCGGACAGGCGAGAGTCGGTGGGATGCCGCTCACGGATGGGCTCCAGGGAGGGTCGGCATCCTGGCGGATGAGCCGAGGCGCGTCGTGAGTCTCGACGGTAAGCCTGGACAGCGCTATCAACTGGTCAAACTCGAACTGCTCCTCCGGCGGGAGCCGCACGTCGGGGCGGAGCGTCGTCGTCGTCCGCCACAGGGGCATGATGACGTCGCGGGCGAGGCAAAGCGCGAGCCTTCTGCGCACGAGGATGCCGATGCGGCGGATGAACCCCATGGCGAGCCTGACGAAGAAGAGGGCGACGAGCACGATCGTCTCTGTCGAGACCCATCAACCTTGGCCATGCTTGGCCAAGGAGCCTACGCTGACTCGATGACCACGGTGAACGTCGGGCAGGCGAAGACGGAGTTGTCGCGGTTGATCGCGCTCGCCATGGCCGGCGAGGACGTGGAGATCGCGAAGGACGGCATTCCGGTGGTGAAGCTGGTCGCGCTCGATCAGGCCAAGCCAGGAGCCCGGTTCCTCGCCTCGAGCGGCTCGCTAGCGGGGAAGATCCGGATCGGCGACGACTTCGAGTTCACCGACGCCGAACTCGACGAGATGCTCGGCCGGTGAGGCTGCTCCTCGACACCCACGTAGTCCTTTGGCAGCTCTCCGGCGAGCGTGGGCTGTCGACGGCGGCGCAGGACGCGATCGCGACCGCCGACGACCTGTTGTTCAGTGTGGTGTCCTTCGCCGAGATCGGGATCAAGACGGCCGTAGGCAAGCTGGACGTCCCCGACGACCTGCGGGCCCGGGTCGCAGACACCGGTGTTCGCACTCTCGGGCTCTCGCCGGATCACGGGCTCGCCGTCGCCGGTCTTCCGGTGCATCACCGCGACCCGTTCGATCGCCTGATCATCGCCCAGGCCATGATCGAACGCCTCACCGTGGTCACCGCCGATGCTCGATTCGGTGGATACGGGATTCAGGTCATTGAGGGATGACGGCGCCTCCGGCGAAGTCGTTCGGACGTTCCCCGGGTAGTTGCCGAGACAGGTGTGGCGGAAGACGCCAGCCTCGACCGGGCGCCGACGTACGGCTCAGCTCGGATGCCGCGTGGGCGTCATCCGGCGAGCGCCCGGGCCGCCGAGATCGCGAGGCCGAGCAGCGCGCACCCACCTAGAGTGCGGAGCACCGACCAGCGCACCCGGAACAGCAGCAGCGCCGCCACGACCCCGACCAGCATGGCGTCGAGGCGCACGCTCGCGAGCACCGGCAGTTCCACCGACACCGGCCCCGCCTCCGCGAACACGGTGCGCGCGAACAGCGTGTGCAGCGCGAAAAACACCGCGAGGTTGGCGATGACGCCCACGACCGCCGCGGTAATCCCCGCCAGCGCCGCAGCCAGCGACGCGTTGCCGCGCAGCCGCTCCACCCATGGCGCGCCGACGAGCACGAGCACGAACGACGGCACGAACGTGACCCAGGTGACGAGCAGCGTCGCGAGCAGGGCTGCGGCCCAGGGGTTCAGTGCACCCGGGTCCCGGTACGCCCCGAGGAACGCCACGAACAGCACGACCATGACGAGCGGCCCGGGCGTGGTCTCGGCGAGCGCGAGCCCGCGCACCATCTCGCCCGGCGCCAGCCACCGGTACACCTCGACGGCCTGCTGCGCCACGTACGACAGCACTGCGTAGGCGCCGCCGAACGTCACCAGCGCCGCCCCGGTGAAGAACAGCGCCTGGTCGGTGAACACGCTGTCCCGCCCGGTGAGCAGGGCGAACGCCACCACCGGCACCGCCCAGGCGAGCACCCCGACCAGCAGCACCCGGGCGGTGCGCCCTCGGCTCGGTGCCTCGTGGTGGAGCAGGTCGTCGGGCACGAGGGGAGGCTCCGCGGCATCCGCTTCGGCGTCGGTGGCCGGATGCCGCCCGCCCCCCGTGGGTGCCCACCGCCCGAGTGCCCAGCCGGCCACCGCGGCCAGCGCCACGATGGCCGGGAACGGCATCCGGAAGACGGCTAGCGCGACGAACGCGGCCACCGCGATCGCCAAGGATCCGGGCCCGGTGAGTGCCTTGCCGGACACCCGCACCACGGCCTGAGCCACGATCGCGAGTACAGCCGGCGCGACGCCGAGGAAGAGCGCCTCCCCGACGGCCGTCTCGCCGAACGCCACGTAGAGCGCCGAGAGGGCCAGGAGTGCGAGCAGGCCGGGGAGCACGAACAGGGTCCCGGCGACGAGCCCGCCGCGCAGGCCGTTCAGCAGCCACCCGGTGTAGATCGCGAGCTGCTGCGCTTCCGGGCCGGGCAGCAACGTGCAGTAGGAGAGCGCGTGCAGGAAGCGCTGCTGCCCGATCCAGCGCCGCTCCTCGACCAGCGTGCGCTGCATGACGGAGATCTGCCCGGCCGGGCCGCCGAAGGTCTGCAGCGAGATGAGTAACCATGCGCGCACCGCTTCGCGAAACGGCACGAGGTCGGCCGGCCGGGTGGGGTTCGACGGCACAGTCTCATGGTCGCAGGCCGGGCTTCGGTCGGCCGGGCTCGCGTCGTCGGTAGGCTGACCGGCGTCCGTGGCACCGTCGCACCCACTTGGAGCACCCCGCGTGAGCACCCCGCGCCCGGCCGCCGTCATCGTCCTCGCCGCCGGGGAGGGCACCCGGATGAAGTCCGCCACCCCCAAGGTGCTCCACCGGATCGGCGGCACACCGCTGGTCGGGCACGCCGTGCGCGCGGCCCGCGAGGCCGGTGCCGGGCAGGTGGGGGTGGTCGTACGGCACCAGCGCGACCTCGTCATCGAGTACCTGCACACGCTCGCCACCGAAGCCGGGGCCCGTGGCGGCGAACTCATCGTCGCCGACCAGGACGACGTCAAGGGCACCGGGCGCGCCGTCGAGTGCGGCCTCGACGCCCTGCCCGCCGGCCTCGCCGGCACCGTGCTCGTCACCTCCGGCGACGTGCCGCTGCTCACCGGCGAGACCCTCCGCGCGCTCGCGACCGCCCACCACACGTCGGGCAGCGCGGTCTCGGTGGCCACCGCGCACGTGCCCGACCCGCACGGTTACGGCCGGGTCGTCCGCGATGCCGCCGGCGACGTTGACCGCATCGTCGAGGAGAAGGACGCCACCGACACCGAACGCGCCATCACCGAGATCAACTCCGGCATCTACGCTTTCGACGCCGCGGTGCTCCGTGCGAGCCTCTCCCAGGTCGGCACCGACAACGCCCAGGGCGAGAAGTACCTCACCGACGTCGTCCGGCTCGCCCGTGAGGCCGGCCGCCCGGTGCGCGCCCACGTGGTCGACGACCTCTGGCAGACCGAGGGCGTCAACGACCGGGTCCAGCTCGCCGCGCTCGGCCGCGAGCTGAACCGCCGGGTGTGCGAGCGGCACATGCGCGCCGGCGTCACCATCGTCGACCCCGCGACCACCTGGATCGATGTCGACGTCGCCATCGGCCGCGACACCACCGTGCTCCCCGGCACCCAGCTGCTCGGCGCCACCACCGTCGGGGAGCGCGCCGTCATCGGCCCCGACACCACTCTCACCGATACCGAGGTCGCGGATGACGCCGAGCTCACCCGCGCGGTCGCCGTGCTCGCCGTCGTCGGCGAGGGCGCCACGGTGGGGCCGTTCGCCTACCTCCGCCCGGGCACCCGACTCGGCCGGCAAGGCCGCATCGGCGGGTTCGTCGAGACGAAGAACGCCGACATCGGTGCGGGATCGAAGGTGCCGCACCTGTCCTACGTCGGCGACGCCACGATCGGCGAGCACAGCAATATCGGTGCCGCCTCGGTGTTCGTCAACTACGACGGCGTGAACAAGCACCACACCACTGTCGGCAGCCACGTTCGGATGGGTAGCGACACCATGTACATCGCGCCGGTCACCATCGGCGACGGTGCGTACAGCGGCGCCGGCACCGTCATCCGCAAGGACGTCCCGCCGGGGGCGCTCGCCCTCAACGTCGCACCGCAGCGCAACGTCGAGGGCTGGGTCGAGCAGAACCGCCCGGGCACACCGGCTGCCGACGCGGCTCAGGCTGCAGCGCAGCCCGTTTCGGCAGGTGACGAATCCGAAACCGTTGCCGCAGAACGGCATCCGGCTGACGGTAGGGACGAACCCCCTGCCATGCAACGACATTCGGATGACGATGCGCCGGCCGAGCGCGGGGGAGGTTTCGCGTGAGCGAGCAACGGTCCCCGTCGGGGAACATCCGCAAGAGCCCGAAGAAGCAGTTGATGGTGTTCTCCGGCCGGGCGAATCCCGGGCTCGCCAAGGAGGTGGCCAGCCAGCTCGGCACCGAGCTGGTGCCGACCAGCGCCTACGACTTCGCGAACGGCGAGATCTATGTCCGTTTCGAGGAGTCGGTGCGGGGGAGTGACGCGTTCGTCATCCAGAGTCACACCAGCCCGATCAACGAGAACATCATGGAGCACCTGCTCATGGTC
>JBOFJB010000051.1:0-5160 GCA_051650465.1 Dermatophilaceae bacterium
TGGTGGCCCGGGCGTGCAGGTAGGCCGCGTACACGACCCAGATGACGAAACTCCACACCTCTTTGGGGTCCCAGTTCCAGTACGCGCCCCAGGCCTGACGAGCCCAGATGGCGCCGGCGATCACCGTGAAGGTCCACAGCGGGAAAGCGACCACGTGCACGGCGTAGGTGAGCCGCTCGAGCGCTCGGGACATAGGGAGCCGGCGCATGAACGATGACGTGCCGGCCGCAGCCTCGAGGCGCTCCTGGACGAGATAGAGGATGCCGAGCGAGAACCCGATAGTGAACAGCGCCACCGACACCGTGGCCACGCTGACGTGGATGGCCAGCCACACCGAGCGCAACGACGGCACCAATTCGCTCGCGTCGGTGTACCACACCGTGATGGCGAGGCCGAGGTTCACCAGCACCGGGCCCACGACGAAAAGGCCGAGCCAGCGCAGGTCGCGCCGGGTGGCCCATGCCGAGTAGGCGACGAGAACCGCCGTGGAACCGACAATGGCGAACTCGTACATGTTGCCGAGCGGCCACCGGCCCACCTCTGTGGCCCGCAGCACCACCGCCACGACGAGCAGCGCGGTGCCGAGCAGGGTGAGCATCCGCGCCACGCCGGCACTCTGCCGGGCCGTGCGCGACTCGTCGGCCGGCTCGGTCGGCGGCCCGCCCGCGCGCTCGGCACCTGGTGCCACCGGTTCGTCATCCGAACCCCCGGTCGCCACGTCACCGGACGACACGCGCGCCGTGAGTGGGCTCGTCGTCGGGCCGCCGGATGCCGTGACGAGCTCACGGTCGGCGACGACCGCCCGTGCTGGTGTCTCGGTGGCCGACCGCTCGGGAGCCACTCGGGCGAGATACAGCGCGTGCGCGACCATCGCGAACGTCAGCACCAGAGCCGCGGAGTACACGGCGGTGTTGGACAGCTCGGCGAGTGTGGTGGGGTTCATCGTCGTCCTTCCAGTCCGTCGAGGACGGCCGCGACCTCGCCGGCCATCCCCTCGTCGTCGTCCTTCGCGAGGGCGCCGACCGACACCACGGTACGTCCGCCGGAGTCGGAACGGTGAACCCGCACGAACACCCTTCGACGACGCACGACCAGGCTCACGACCAGCCCGGTGAGCGAAAGGATCGCCGACACCAGCACGAGCGTCTTGCCGGGGTCGGTGCGTACCGAGAACCCGGCGAACCGGTCGACCCCGTCGAAGCTGATCGACCCTCGCCCGCCCGGCAGCGCGTAGGTCTGGCCCGGCCGGAGCAGGATGCGCAACTGATCGGCGTCGTCTGGGCCGCGCACCGGCGTCATCCGGGCCGTGTCGAGGGAGTACACCGACTGCGGCTGCCCGTCGGTGAACAACTCGCCCTCGAACGCGGTCAGGGCCAGCTGCGGGTCGAGGGTGTCGGGGAAGACCGAGCGCGGCCCGAGCTCGTCGTCGATCTCGCCGGTGGGCAGGAAGAATCCGGCGAAGCCCAGCTGGCGCGGTGTCGCGCCGGGCACCTTGACCGCCCCGACCGAGGTGTAGAAGTTGTCCTGTGGGAGGAACGGGGTGGCCGCCGAGTAGACGACCGTTCCTTGGGCGTCCCGCACGGTGATCCGGGGGGCGTACCCGTTGCCGAGCAGGTAGACCGTGCCGTCGCCGGTCTCTAGTGGCTGGTTGACCCGGATGACGCGCTCGCCGCTCGCGCCGGAGGTGTCGGTGAACGTCGTGCGCGCCTCGAAGTCACGGGGCTGCCCGAACTGCCCACGACCCCGGGTTTGGCGCTCGAACTCTGCTGAGAACCGGTCCAGCCGCAGGGTCCACGGGTCGCGGTCGCCTCCATCGACGAGTGCGCCGGGGCTGAAGGTGTCGTAGCGCGAGAGCGTGTTCGCCACGGTCTGCCCGTCCGGAACGATGACGTCGGCCCGCCAGCCGAACAACTGCCCCCAGGCCACCCCGACCAGCACCCCGAGCAAGGCGAAGTGGAACACCAGGTTGCCGGTCTCCTTGAGGTAGCCCTTCTCGGCCGACAGCGTGCTGTCGTCGTGGGCGTGCACGCGGTACCGGCGGCCGCGCAGCGCCGAGCGGAGCCGCTCGCGCACCTCCTCGGGCGTCCCGTCGACCACGGCCTCGTCGTGTGCGGCCAGGCGGTCGAGGCGTCGTGGCGCACGTGGTGGCCGCGCCCGCAGTTGGCCCCAGTGCAGCCTCGTGCGTGGAACCACGCAGCCGACAAGCGAGACGAAGAGCAGCAGGTAGATCGCCGCGAACCACGGTGTGCTGTAGACGTCGAACATCCCGACCCGGTCGAGCCACCGGCCGAGCGTCGGGTTGTCCTCGATGAACTGGGCGGTCTGGGCGGCGTCGATGCGACGCTGCGGGAAGGTCGACCCCGGGATCGCGGCCACGGCGAGCAGCAGGAGGAGCAGCAATGCCGTGCGCATGCTGGTGAGTTGCCGCCAAGCGAACCGGGTCCAGCCAAGCGGGCCGAGCCGGGGCGTGGTCACCGGCGGTGGCGAGGTCGTGGCACTCACAGCGGCACCACGAACCCGAGCACCAATTCGGTCTGGATCCACCGGTTGAGGCTCTCCCACACACCGGTGACGAGCAGGACCCCGACCACCACGAGCATCCCACCGCCGAACCGCCGGATGCCGAGCCGGTGCCGGCGCAGCCGCTCGCTGATCCGGCCGGCCCGGTCCAAGCCCCCCGCGACGGCGAGGAACGGCAGCCCGAGCCCGAGGCCGTAGCACCCGGCCAGCAACACACCGCGTGCGATGTCGGGCTCGGTGGTGGCGGTGGCGATGGCCAGCACCGCTCCGAGCGTCGGCCCGGTGCATGGCGCCCAGCCGAGGGCGAAGACCGCACCGAGCAAGGGGGCGCCGAGCAGCCCGGCTCGGGGACGCCAGCGCACCCGCACCTCCCGCCCCGTGCCGATGCCGATGCCGAGAAAGAGCAGGCCCATGAGGATGACGGCCACGCCACCCACCTGCATCAGCAGCGTGCGCCGCTCGACCAGGGCACGCCCCGCCGTGGTGACGAAGATCGAGCCGAGGATGAACACCGCGGTGAAGCCGGCGACGAACAGCAGCGCTCCCAACGCGGTTCGGCCACGTGCGCGGCCGGCACCGACCTCGCCGGTGAGCCCGCCGACGTAGCCGAGGAAGCCCGGCACGAGGGGCAGCACGCAGGGGCTCGCGAACGAGACCAACCCGGCGACCAGCGCGACACCCACGGCGAGCGGTAGGGCCCCGGTGGCGGCGGTCTCCCCGGCCGCCGACCATGGCGCTGTGGCGACGATCTCGCTCACGTCTCGGCCACGGCGTCCTCGAGCAGCCCCCGCAGCGTGCCTGCCGTGACCGGCCCGTTGACCCGCGCGGCGATGCGGCCTTCACGATCGAGCACCAGCGTGCTGGGCACGGTAGGCGCCTTGCCCTGCAGGGCGAGGATGGTGGTGCCCGATTCGTCGCTGATGCTCGGGAAGGTCACGCCGGCCTTCTTCGCGAACGCGGCACCCCCGGCGTCGTTGTCGCGAAAGTTGATACCGAGGAACCGCACCGGGGCACCGGCCTTCTCCTGCTCCTCCCAGACCTGCTGGAGCACCGGCATTTCGGCGACGCACGGCCCACACCACGACGCCCAGACGTTGAGCACCTGGATCTCACCCCTTGCCTCGGCACTGCGGAAATCGCCGCCACCGAGCAGTTCGCCGGACAACTCGACCGGCTCGGCCCGCTCGCTCCGGGTGATCGTCTCGACGCTGCCGTCGCCGGACACGTAGCCCTTCTGGTCGCCGCGTCGAGCCTGCTCGGACACCGAGTTCGGATCGGACGTGCAGGCCGCGGCACCGGTGAGCGCGGTCGCGGCGAGCGCCAGCGCGACGCGTCGGGTGGGCGCGGCGGTCATGCCCCGGCTCCGGGCTGCGCCTGGGAGAGCAGTGCGGCGGCCGGCGCGCTGTACGACAGCGACAGCAGCTCGTCGTCGAGAAAGGCCAGGGTGGTCAGCGACGCGAGCGCGCACTCACGCCGAGCCGGACGATGCGGCAGCGGGCGTCCCTCGGTGGCGCGACGGATCAGCCAGATCGGTGCCTGATGGCTGACCAGAACCGCCTCGTGACCACGAGCGATCGCCCGAGCGTCGAGGATGGCGGCACGCATCCGGTCGACGAGGTCGACGTAGGGCTCCCCCCACGAAGGGCGGAGCGGGTTGACCAGCCGACGCAGCATCTGCGGCTGCCGGAAGAGGCCGGCACCGCCGGCGACCGGCAAGCCCTCGAAGTCGTTCCTGGCCTCGGTCAGCCGCACGTCGACGACCACGTCGACGTCGTGCGCCGCAGCCACCGGAGACGCGGTTTCGCGGGCTCGTTCCAACGGGCTGGACACGACATGGACGATGTCGTGGTCGGCGAGGTGCTCGGCCGCCAGCCCGGCCATCCGGACTCCGAGCGGGGAGAGCCGATAGCCGGGAAGCCGGCCGTAGAGGATGCGTCCGGGGTTGTCGACTTCACCGTGTCGCAGCAGGTGGATGACCGTCCGCACCGAGTCGATCTCCGGTACAGGGCCGGCAGGATCGGTCATGACCTGATTGTCGCAAACGTCGACGCCGTCGAATCACGCCGCCCACACACTGAGTGCCGACCGCGCAACGTGCGACGCGGCCGGCACTCGGTGAGTTCGTTCAGCGGTGGTCAGTGACGACGGATGGCGCTGCGGCGGCGAGCAGCAACGACCAGGAGCACACCGGCCCCGACCAGCGCAGCGCCCACACCAAGAGCGGGAAGCGGGGAGGTGCCGGTCTGAGCGAGGCCGCCGCCGCTGTCACCCGGAGTCGTGGGAATCACCGTTGGCGTCTCTGAGGGGGTCGGTGACTGGCTCCCCGAGACGATCGGTGTCGGGGACTCACTCGGCGTCGGCGAATCCGACGGCGTCGGCGACTCACTCCCTGACACGGTCGGCGTGGGCGTCTCACTCGGGGTCGGCGACTCACTCGGAGTCGGGCTCGGCGAACCGGACACCGTCGGAGTCGGACTCGGCGACTCACTCGGCGTCGGCGTCTCACTCGGCGTCGGGCTCGGCGAACCGGACACCGTCGGAGTCGGACTCGGCGACTCACTCGGCGTCGGCGTCTCGCTCGGCGTGGGCGTCTCGCTCGGCGTGGGCGTCTCGCTCGGCGTGGGCGTCTCGCTCGGCGTG
>JBOFJB010000052.1:0-5930 GCA_051650465.1 Dermatophilaceae bacterium
AGTCGGTGTGGATGAGCCACGGCGATTCGGTCGCCGAGGCGCCACCCGGGATGACGGTCACCGCCACGACCGCCGGGTCGCCCGTCGCGGGGTTCGAGGATGACGAGCGGCACCTCTACGGCGTGCAGTGGCACCCCGAGGTGCTGCACTCCACCTTCGGGCAGCAGGTGCTCGAGAACTTCCTGCTCCGTGGCGCCGGGCTGGCCGGGGAGTGGACTCCCGCCAACGTCGTCGACGAGCTCGTCGCCTCGGTGCGGTCGCGGGTCGGCGAGGGACGGGTCATCTGTGGGCTGTCCGGTGGTGTCGACTCCTCGGTGGCGGCAGCGCTGGTCCAGCGGGCTGTCGGAGACCAACTCACCTGCGTGTTCGTCGACCACGGGCTGCTGCGCTCCGGTGAGGCCGAGCAGGTGGAGAAGGACTTCGTTGCGGCTACCGGCGTCGACCTCGTCGTCGTCGATGCACGCGAGCGGTTTCTCACCGCGCTGGCCGGGGTGAGCGACCCCGAGGAGAAGCGCAAGGTGATCGGCCGCGAGTTCATCCGGGTCTTCGAGCAGGCTGCCCGCGACATCGTCGGTGTGCACGCGGGCGACGATGACCCGGTCGATTTTCTCGTGCAGGGCACGCTCTACCCCGACGTCGTCGAGTCCGGCGGTGGCGCCGGCACGGCCAATATCAAGTCGCATCACAACGTCGGCGGCCTGCCCGCCGACCTGCGCTTCACCCTGATCGAGCCGCTGCGGCTGCTGTTCAAGGATGAGGTGCGCCAGGTTGGGCTCGCACTCGACGTTCCCGAGGGCATCGTCTGGCGGCAGCCGTTCCCCGGGCCGGGGCTCGGCATCCGGATCGTCGGCGAGGTGACCGCCGAGCGGCTCGCGGTGCTGCGCGCGGCGGACGCCATCGCCCGTGCGGAGTTGAGCGCCGCGGGCCTGGACCGCGACATCTGGCAGTGCCCGGTGGTGCTGCTCGCCGACGTGCGCTCGGTGGGCGTGCAGGGCGATGGCCGCACCTACGGCCATCCCGTTGTCCTGCGACCGGTGTCATCCGAGGACGCGATGACCGCGGACTGGTCGCGGGTGCCCTACGACGTGCTCGCGAAGATCTCGACCCGCATCACCAACGAGGTGCGCGAGGTGAACCGGGTGGTGCTCGACATCACGAGCAAACCGCCCGGCACCATCGAGTGGGAATGAGCGAGCCGGTCCCATTCGGGTCCATGTCGCCGCGCCCTTCGCGGTGTACCCGCTGCGGGAGAGGCCCTTTCAGCCCAGCGGCGCGGTCGCCTGTTCGAGTCGTGACAGCCAGGCAGCGAAGCGGGGCATCGCCTGACTGATGGCCCTGAGGTCGCCGACCTCGGCAACGGCGGCCACCCCGTCGATGGCCTTGGTGTAGTCCGGCCTGCATCGCAGCACACGCTTCGACGGGCTGGTTACGGGACTGTCGTCGAGGAGTTCGATGTCGTTGTTGACGCTGGCCGCGTGATGCCGTAGGCAGGTCACGAACTCGTCCGAACCGAGCAGCGACTGACGACCCAGGGCGGCGGCAAAGATGAGGGTCTCGAACTCGTGCAGCATGACGAACGGCACAAACCTGGGGTTGTTGATCGTGGCAGCCATCGCCGTTTCTCGGTGATCTGCGCAGGCTCGGGGGACGTGCGGGCTCGCACAGTCGGCGCCGGGCCCATCGGAGGGATACGCGTAGAAGTCCAGCAACGTCGTGACCAGGGAGTAGTTGGTCGAGGGCAGCAGGTTGTCGATGTCGCGGCGGTAGTGCTTCCACGTCCCGCCACCTTTCCGCTTCGCCCCGCCGGCAGCACGCGAGGTGCACACCACGACCGGCTGAGCGTAGGTCTCGAACGATTCGAGATGCGTGGTGAGCAGGTCTCGGACGAAGGCTTCCTCGGTCTGTCCTTCGACGACGATGGCGATCGACCTCACTCAGGGTCCTGACACCGGACGAGCCGGACCGGGACGACCGCCGAGCAGGTTCTTCTCCCAGAGCTCGCCGAGCGAGTAGTCGCGCAACCACATGTCGAGTTGCCCCGGGTTCGGCCGCGAGACAACGGTGCCGCGCTCCGTCCGCTCGACCACGGCGACCTCGTCGACGCCGAACTGTCCGAGGAGGGTGACCGACTGGGTCGCCGCGACGACCCGTCGGGCCTCCCCGACCGCCCGCATCAGCGAGGCGAGCTGGTGGATAGCGAAAGGATGAAGGCCGAGCTCAGGCTCGTCCAACACGATGGTGCTGGGTGGATTCGGTTGCAGGAGTAGTACCGCCAGGCAGATGAAGCGAAGTGTGCCGTCGCTGAGGGCGTCGGCCGAGAACGTGCCGTCCAACCCTCGCTCACTCCATCGCAGGAGGAGGCTTCCAGACTGCGGCTCGAGGACGAAGTCCTCAACAAAGGGGGCGACCGTCCGGACGGCGCGGATGATGCGCCGGTACCGGTGCTCGTCGTCGTCTCGGATCTTCAGGAGCACCGCAGCGATGTTCCCGGCGTCCGGATGAAGAGTGAGGTTGTCTGCCATATCGACCCGCCGCTTCGGAGGCGCGTCCGGCGAGGTGTCGTCGAAGTGGAACACTCGACATCCGGCCAGGACATCAAGGGCGTAGTACGAGGTCGGGTTCGTTGTGGCATGTTCACGAAGCTGGCTCTCCGTACCCAAGCCCAGGTATTGGCTCCATGGCTTCGGGTGATTGGCAGTGTCGTGGAACTGGGTGGTCTCGGCGACGAGTGCGCTGTCGCCCGGGCCAGGCTGGATGTCGGCGCGGTAACCGTTGCGCAACGACTCTCGCTCCTCCCCCCAGGCTTCCAGTCTGATCGACTCTGCCTGCTCGGCCCATACCGTGCTCCGGTGGAGCAGGCTGGAGAAGCCGCCGACCCTCAGCACATGGTCGTTGAGCTTCCCGTCGAGCAGCCGCCCGAGAAATTCGAAGGCGTTGACGAGATTGCTCTTTCCTGCACCGTTGGCGCCGACGAGCACAGTGATGTCGCTGGACAGCGTGAACTTGAGTCTCTCGATGGATGTCAGTCCGGAGACTTCGAGAGAGCGTAGGGGAACGACCAACGTGCACCTCCTCTCCGCAGACTAGCGGTCAGGGGTGCCGAAAGCCGGACCCCGCTGGTCCCGCTGGGGACGACAGGTGGGCTTGTGACGGCGGCATCTGGCTACCTCGGTTCCCATCAGCGCGGCCGGGCTGCTCGAGCGAGTGAGCGGGAGTAGCGTCGCCGGCGCCGCTCATCCGGCCTGCAGGTTTCTCAGGCGAGTGCGGCGAGCAGGACGACGAGCAGAATGAGCCCGACGAGGCCGCCGATGATGCCGAACAGCGCGCCGGCCCCACGGCGCTTCTGCTTCTCGAATCCGATGGAGCCAGTGGTGAACTGGTGCCACGGCATCGCATAGAACACGGGCACCACCTGACCGGGTGCCACGTCGATGTCGAGGGTGGCCTGCCCATACCGGCGCATCCACTGCGAGTACACCTCGACCCGGTTCCGGCCGGCCCACACCGGCACGTCCATGACGCCGAACCGGCTCACCAGTTGGTGACCGTTCACGTGCACCGTCGGCGGCACGATGTTCGTGGTCAGTTCGCTGCCCTGGATCGTCATCCGGATGGTGCCCTGGGCCGCCTGCTGGCCCGCGGCAGGCGCGCTCGGATCGCTCATGGTGGCCGACCTTAGCGGCCCGGCAACGTCGGGTAGGCGCATTCGGTCGCCGGCCGATGCGATGGCGCCAGTCTCGCTCAACGGTGGACGGTGACTACCGTGCCCGGCGTGGCGAAGTCGTAGACCCACTTGGCCTCGGCGACCGGCAGGTTGATGCAGCCATGCGACGCCGAGTACCCGAAGGACGTGCGCCATGGTGCACCGTGCAGCGCGAAGCCACGGTGGAAGAACGCGGCCCACGGCACGTTCGGTGTCTCGTATCGGGTGCCGTCGGCGTTATTGCCGCGCATCGTCATCAACGAGCGCTTGTGGTAGATCGCGAACGTGCCTGTGACCGTGGGGGTCTCGGCGGCACCGTCGACCATGCGGACCGGCCCGCGGGCGACGGTGGCGCCGACATAGGCGGTCATGGTGTGTTGTCCGAGGTCGACATCGACCCACTTCTCGCCGTCGGCCGCCGGGTAGGCGAGGTTCTCGGCGCCGCGGGCAATCCGACGTTCCCGCCAGGCGGCCTTCTGGGCGGAGAACTCGAACCGACCGGTGTAGGGCCGGCCTGCGGCGAGTGCCGCGGTGGCGTCGCGGGCGACGGCGTCGGCATTCGACACGGTGCGGCCGTCGCGCGGCGTGTTCCTGACGATGCGGATGGCGCCGGACGAGTCGAGGTACCGGAGGCCGTCGGCAGGCTCGACTGCGGCTTTCCCGGCCGACGTCGCCACCCAACCGCTGACTTTCGCCGGGTCGAACGTCGGTGCACCGGATGCCGCCCCGGCCGGCGGCAGGCGTACCCAGGACGCTTTGGTGCGGTCCGACGCGGCCAGGACGTCGTCGCCGTCGGACACCTCGACGGTGCGCGCGACGAGCGCGTTCGCCTGGTCCGCGACCTGCTGCGCGGACGCGGTGGTCACGGCGGGTGCCGCATCGATGAACGTCACGGTGGTCGTTGCGGGAGCGAGGTCGCGGGCCGCAGTCGCCGCGATGTCGTGAAGGCTCGGAGCCGACACGGTCCGACCTGGTACTGCTGGGGTGACAACGAAGCGGGTCTTCTCGGGCGAGAGCCGCACGCCGGCACTTCGTGCGGGGGTGCCGGCCTGCTTGACCAGTTCGGCGACCACCGCCGCTGTCTTGCGGGGGTCGACCCGGATCACCGCATCGACCGACCGCGGTGAGACCAGCGAGGTCGCATACGAGGACCACGACCCGTTGATAGCGAAGACCTCGTCGACCGTTGCCGCGACATCCACTGTCCAGCCGAGGCTGGCCAGGCTGTGCACTTTCTCGTCCGAGCCGGCCCGCACGGTGACGGTGCTCGACGCCACCCGGTCCTGGACGGCTTTGGCCACCTCCGGGCGGGTCAGCCCGGCAATGGACATGCCGCTGATGACGCTGCCGGGCAGTGCGCGCTGGTGGTAGTGCACCGCGTAGGCCGTCCCCGTACCGCCGAGTGCGAGCAGCGCGACGACGCTGGTGACGAGCAGCGCTCTGCGACGCGTTCTGGTGACCATCGGAGCCTCATCTCCCGTTCCTGCCTTGCGGCATCCGCCCTGCGGTGTCCTGCCCCTGCGGTGACCTGCCCCTGCGGTGACCTGCCGCGCGGCGGATGACGCCCGGCGCACCCCTGCAGCCGGACGATTCGGTGCACAGCATAGTGAGACCCGGGCCTGCCCGGACACGGTTGAGCCGCGCCGCGCCGCGCCGCCGGTCGGCCACCGGCGGTGGGTGCGGAATGCGACCGCCGTGCCGAGCCCCACTCTCGCGGTGATCGCGTCACCCGGAGAGAACTCGCTGCCGACCGGGACGCCCGGCGCGGTGCCGCATGGGATGCTCGGCAGGGCCTATCGGGCCACCCCATCATCGGTCATGAGGACGGCGACATGCAGACCAGCACCACCATCGTGGCCACCGACGACGGGCCCGGCCTCTTCACGCACTGCTGGCTTCCTGACGGGCCGGCATCGGGGGTCGTCCAGGTCGTCCACGGCATGGCCGAGCACGCTGCCCGGTACGCGCGGCTCGGGTCGGCGCTCACGGCCGCCGGGTACGCCGTCTATGCGAACGACCATCGGGGACATGGCCGTACGGCATCCGACGCCGACCACGGATACCTCGCCGACACCGACGGCTGGGCGACGGTGGTCGGTGATCTTCGCAGGGTGACCGCGCTGGCTCGGGAGCAGCATCCGGGCACGCCGGTGTTCCTCTTCGGGCACAGCATGGGGTCGCTCCTCGTCCGGGAGTACGTCATCGAGGACGGCGCCGAGCACGGCAG
>JBOFJB010000053.1:0-2632 GCA_051650465.1 Dermatophilaceae bacterium
CCCGGCGAGATGTTCGGCGAGCTCTCGCTGTTCGACCCCGGTCCCCGCACCGCCACCGCCACCGCGGTCGCCGAGGCCCAGGTGGTCTCGATGGGGCAGGACCAGCTGCGGGCCTTCCTCGGCGCACACCCCGACGTCGCCCTCACCCTGCTCGCCGCGCTGGCCCGCCGGCTGCGCCGCACCAACGAGGTGCTCGCCGACCTCGTCTTCACCGACGTGCCCGGGCGGGTCGCCAAGGCGCTGCTCGATCTCGCCAGCCGGTTCGGCCGGCCGGTCGAGGAGGGCCTCATGGTGGCCCACGACCTCACCCAGGAGGAGCTCGCCCAGCTGGTCGGAGCGTCCCGCGAGACGGTGAACAAGGCGCTCGCCGACTTCGCCGGTCGCGGCTGGCTGCGCCTCGAGGCCCGCGCCGTCCTCCTCCTCGACGTCGAGCGGCTCAGGCGCCGGGCCCGGTGAGGTAGTCGAGCTGGGCACGGATCGACAGCCGTGCCGCCGGCCACACCTCCGGCGGCACGTCCGCGTAGACCCGCCGTAGCACGCCCTCGACCGGGTCGCCCTCGGCTGACGCGCCCTCGGCGAGCGCCTGCCGCACCTGTTCAAGCCGCTCCGCCCGGTGAGTGCGGTAGTACGCGACCATCGCGGCGGCATCCGGCACGACCGGTCCGTGCCCGGGCAGGATGGCGGTCACCTCGCCGTCGCCGGTGAGTGTCGAGATCCGTTGCAGTGAGCGGAGATACGCGTCGAGCTCGCCGTCGGGGTGGGCCACGACGGTGGTTCCGCGACCGAGCACGGTGTCGCCGGTCAGCAGGGCGGTGTCGGCGGGAAGGGCGAAGGAGACGGAGTCAGCGGTGTGGCCCGGGGTGGCGACCACGCGCAGGTCGAGCCCACCGGTGCGGATGACGTCGCCGTCGCCGAGGTCGTCGTGGCCACCACCCACCGCTCGGGTGGGAGCGCCGGTCAGCTCGGCGAACCGGTGCGCCGACTCGGCGTGGTCGTCGTGGCCATGGGTGAGCACGGTGAGCGCGACCCGGGCGCCGCGGCCGGTGACGTGGCCGAGGACGGCGGCGAGGTGGGCCTCGTCGAGCGGGCCGGGATCGACGACCACGGCGTCGGTGGCGCCGGGCTCGAGCAGCACCCAGGTGTTGGTGCCGTCCAGCGTCATCGGCCCGGGGTTGGGCGCGAGGATGCAGTGCGCCCGCGCGGTGGTCTGCCCTCCGGCCCACCGCAGGCTCGCAGGTTCCGGCAGACCATTCGTGGCGGCAGTCACGGCAGCCCCTTCAGCTCGGTCTCGCGAACGCCGGTCAGGAGCCACTCCAGCCCGATGCGGAACAGCTCGTCGCGGTCCGCTCCGACATCGACCGGGGCGGTGCCGCTGAGCACCCGAGCAAGCTCGTGCGCTCGGCGCTTCGGGTCCGCACCCTGGCTGGTGGCACCGGCGACGAGCGTCTCGGCATGGACGTAGGCCAGCAGCCACCGGGAGACCACGACGAACGTCGCCGCCGCCCGGTGGGGCGACACACCCAGCCTGATCAAGGCGCGCGTCTCGGCCTGAACCGCGACCTCGGTGCTGGCAGCCGGCCCCCGGGTGAGCAGGTAGCCCGCCACACCCGGATGCCGCAGGTAGGTGGATCGTGCCGATATCGCGAGCCGCCGGGTGACGTCGCACCACTGCGACGCCGTGCGAACCGCGTCGTAGGCCGGTACCACGCCGTCGACCACCTCGCCGAGCAGCTCCTCGGTCACGAGGTCGAGCAACTCGGTCTTGGTGGGGACGTGTCGGTAGACCGCCGGAGCGGTGACACCGAGGGTGCCGGCAAGCCGACGCATCGTCAGCGCGCCGAGGCCCTCCCGACGGATGACGCTCAGCGCCGCCACCACGAGCACGTCGCGGTCGAGCCCCTGCTTCCCGGTCTCGGACTGCACCCCTCCATTGTCGACCACGACTGGAGCGTCGGCACGGCTGGCAGCATCCTCGCGATTCTCGGGATGACGACCACTCGCGAGCTCATCACGACCCGGGGAGTCGACACCGCGCGCAGGATCACCGTCACTCGTGAGGTTCCCGGGACGCGCGAAACCGCTACGGCGCACGGGGCGTGGTGTGTTGTCCCCGGACTGCCACAACGTGCGGGGTGGTCGTGTGTGCCGGACGGTCCCTGACCGAGCACGGCCAGGACCAGGACATGCTCGGGCCGGCGGCGCCCACGCCGCGTGGCGAAAGTGCCCATTGCCCGGTCGCATCATGGTGAACTATGTTCACGCCTCATGATCGAGCGCCCCGCGACCCCTCTTCCCGACACCCGGCGAGCTCATGACCACGCGCCGCCGAACCTGCAACCCGGCGCCGAGGCGGTGCACCCGCGCTGGCGGATCCATCCGCTCCGTGCCGCGGCGGTCACCGGTCCTTCCTCGCGGCGGCTCGCGGGCGCGATCGACCGCCACCCGGTGCTCACCTGCGTGGCGATCCTGGTCGGCACCGTCCTGGTACAGCGCATCGGCTACCTCGTCGCCAGAGCTGTGAACGGTGCCGTGCCGCTGGAGGGCGCCTACCTCGAGGAGTTCGCCGGCTCGGGTGGCTCCGTGGTGTCCCAGCTCGTCACCACCGTGGTCGTCACGGGGTTCATCGTCTGGC
>JBOFJB010000054.1:0-8102 GCA_051650465.1 Dermatophilaceae bacterium
GGTGCCGGTGAAGGCGGGCAGCGGGTCGAAGGTGAGCGACCCGTCGGGGTTGATGGTGTAGGTGCCTTCACCGGGGACGGTGAGGGTTTTCCCGTCGGGGGAGACGGTGGCGCCGGCGGGCTGGCCGGTGGTGGGGAACACGACCGAGGTCGGGTCGAGCGGAGCGGACGGGTCGCCGGGGGTGTCGTTGGTGAGCAGCGGCACGGTGACCGGGGTGTCGTTCGGAGTGGTCGCGGCGTCGTCCACCGCGTTCGGAGTGATCGGAGTGACGGTGATCGTCAGGGTCGATGTCGTGGTCTGGGATGCCGCGTTGGCCACCCGGTAGGTCACTGCGGTGGCGGTGCCGGTGAAGGCGGGGAGCGGGTCGAAGGTGACCGCGCCGGTGGTGGGGTTGATCGTGTAGGTGCCCTCACCAGGCACGGTGAGGGTGCGCCCGTCGGGGGAGACGGTGGCGCCGGCGGGCTGGCCGGTGGTGGGGAACACCACCGTGGCAGGGTCCAGCGCGGCGGCTCCGCCGGAGTCATTGCCGAGGATGGCGGTCGTCACCGGGACGTCCTGGGGTGTGGTGCCGGTGTCCGGGCTGGCCAGCGGCCCGAGCGGGGCGACGGTGATCGTGATGGTCGCGGTGCTGGTGCCGGCGCCGTCGCCCGCCTGGTAGGTCACCGGGGTGGCCACTCCGGAGAAGGACGGGAGCGGGTCAAAGGTGACAACGCCCGTGGTCGGGTTCACGGTGTAGGTGCCCTGGCCGGGGACGGTCACTGACTTGCCGTCGGGGGAGACGGTCGCACCCGCCGGCTGGCCCGCGGTCGGGAAGACGACGCTGGTCGGGATGATCGGCCCGGCGCCTCCGGGGATGTCGTTGCCCAGCACCGGGACGGTGACATTGGTGTCGTTGGGGGTACTCGCGGTGTCGTTCACCAGGGTGAGGCGGCGGGTGTTGGTGAACGTGCAGGTGATGGTCTGGGCGCGCCCGTTGCCGCCGGAGGCCGAGTTCGACTGCGGGATGTTCACCGTGCTGCTGGTCGAGACGACCGTCCCGTTCCCGTCGACGCACCGAACGCCGGCGGTGTAGTCGGCCAGGTTTGTCCCGGGCCCCCCAGTCTCACTAACGGTGATCGGGACCGCCTGGGTCTGCACGTTCTGGCTCACGGTCACGTCAGGGGCGGTAGGGGCGGTGTTGTTGTAGACCGTCCGGAAGTTCGTGGTGCCGCCGTTCGACACCCCGGTGGCAAACGTCGAGCCGTTGATCTGCAGGTTGACACTGCCGGGGTCGGTCGTCGGGGCGAACGCCTTCAGCACCCGGACGACCGGCTTGATCTCCAGGGTGTAGTCCTCGACCTCGCCGGAGTCGGCGAGTCCGGTCGGGCTCTGCGCCTGGGCTGCGGTGTAACTCACCCGAACTCGGGCGTAGGTGCGTCCCGCGGTGGTGTTGGCGATAGTCCAGGTGAGGTTCGCGGTGGTCGCTCCAGCGGCGAAAGTCGCGCAGGCCCGTTCGGCGGTGTTCCAGGTAAGGCTCCGGTCGAAGTCGAGGTAGCCGCACACCGTTCCGGCCTTGCTGGCGCCGCCAAGTGCCACCGGCACCGTGTAGGTACTGCCGATCAGGTCCGTCGTCAGGTTGGGGAACGACGAGACTCCGTCGTCGTCGGCGCCATCACCCAGTGGTGCGTTCGCGTTCGCGCCGGCAGCGACGGAGAGCCCGCCGGCGACGGTGCCGCCGTTGACGGTGGTCGAGTTCTCCCGGTCGATCGCCGCGCCGAGCCGGAGGTCGCCGACAATGTGCGACGCCGGCGCCCCGGCTTCGTAACTGGTCGGGGCGTCGCCGTAGTCCTCGTCGGCGGTGAAGGTGAGGGACCAGCCATCACCCGCCGTAGGCGAGCCGACCGCTCCCGGGCCGAACACGATCTGGGCAATGACGTCGAGCCCGAGGGTCAGTTCGGTCACCGTGCCAACGACGGGGATGCTGCCGCACCCGGCGGTCGCCGCCAAGGTCAGCCCAGCGGGGCCGGTGAAGTTGTTGCACGCGCCGGAGTTACTGAAGTTCGAGGTCTCGAACGTCGTGGCGGTACCGGTGAGGTTCGTCCCGCCGCTCGAGGTCGTACCGAAGGTCGCCCCGGCCGGGACCGACCCGGTGAGGGTGGCCCGGGTATGGATCGCCGATCCCGCGACAAGGGCGTTGGTGATGGGGTTGGTCTCCACGCTGGCACCGCCAAGACCTGCCACGTGCAGCACCGGGTTGCGCACCGGTTGAGAGAAGCTGAGCGTCACCGTGCCACGCCCCGGGCAGACTCCCGCAGCCGCGCAGCCGCCGGCGTTAGTGAGGAGCTGCACCGTCGCATTCGCCGGGTTCACTCCTGGGGTGAACATCGCCGCCGTGGCGCCGTAACTCGTGCCAGGGATGAAGTTCCGGTTGTTCACCGTCGTCACGCCAGTCACGGCCGCGGTCATCGTCAGCCCGGACGGGGTCGTCCCCACCGCCGAGGCACCGGAGCCGCCCCACGCGGCAGACGGGATCTGGTACGCCCGGGCGAGTTCGGTGGGCACCAGGACCACGGAGGCCGCGAGCACGACCGCGGTCGCAGCGGCCACCCGCCGCGCGACGCGACGGTGCATGCCGGATGCCGGGCGATGCGGAGAAGGTGAACGGCGCATTGAGACGGCCCCTCGGTCGGTCCCCTGCGTCGGTACGGGCAATACCAGTGACCTCCCGGCCACCCGGAGGTGAGCGTACGGTCTCCACGCTGGCGGGATGTGACGATTGGGATATCCCGAGATCGGCAGGACGTGGCTCGCCCCTGAATGGCGTGTGGCGTCGGGCGCGCCGGGGGCGACCGGCAGTTCGCCGGCCCGAGCGCCGTGAGGTGGCCAACCACCCCGGGCCGGCGCCTCGGTGCGCGAGGCGGGTTGGCAGGATGCCGTCGCATGGTCCTGCCGCCGCCGCGTCTTATCGAGTTGGCCCACGCCCACGGCGTCGACACCGAGTACTGGAACTGGCTCGGGCAGCATGTCGCCGTCTCGGCGGGGACGATCCGGGCCGTCCTCGGCGCGCTGGGCGTCCCGACAATCGACGACGCCGCCGTCGAGCAGGCTCTCCAGGATGCCGCTGACGCGCCGTGGCGGCGCACCCTCCCGGCGTCGCTCGTCATCCGCGAGCGGTGGACCCCGTGGATCCATACCCATGTCCCGGCCGGGACCGGCATCCGGCTCACCGTCGAGTGCGAGGACGGCAGCACCCGCGACGCCGCGCAGGTCGACCGGGTGGTTCCCGATCGTCTGCTCGACGGCGCCCTCATGGGTGAGGCCACGTTCGAGTTGCCGGGCGATCTCCCACTCGGCTGGCACCGGGTGGTCGCCCACCCGGACGTGCCCGCGGCGGACCCGTCGACCACGGTGATGACGCTGGTGGTCACCCCGCAGCGGCTCGCGCTCCCGACCGCACTCGAGGCCGGGCGAGTGTTCGGCCTGGCAGCCCAGATCTATCAGGTCCGTTCGGCCGGGTCGTGGGGGTTCGGGGACCTCACCGACCTGGCCGACCTGGCTACCTGGGCCGGGAGCGAGCACGGTGCCGGCTTCGTCCTCGTCAATCCGCTGCACGCTGGCGAGCCGTCGCCGCCGCTCGAGCCCTCGCCGTACCTGCCCACCACCCGGCGCTTTGTCAGCCCGCTCTACCTGCGGGTGGAGAACATCGTCGAGGTCGCGAATCTGCCTGTCGCGCAAGCGGATGCCGTGGCACGGCATGCGCGTGACGCCAGAGCCGCCGAGGGTGCGAGCAGGATCGACCGCGACGTGGTGTGGGCGGCGAAGAAGGCGGCGCTACGGCTGATCTTCGAGGTGCCACGAAGCCCCGAACGCCAGCGCGGGTTCACGCAGTTCTGCGAACGTGAGGGCGAGGGCCTGCTGCGCTTCGCCACCTGGTGTGTGCTGGCCGAGCAACACGGGCTGCCGTTCGCCGATTGGCCTGCCGCACTGCGCGACCCGGCCTCGGCGGAGGCGATGGCCGTGCGCGTCGAGTACCGCGACGAGGTCGACTTCCACCGCTGGCTGCAGTGGCAACTTCAGCAGCAGTTGGCTGCAGTCCAGCAGCGGGCCCGCGCTGCGGGGATGCCGCTCGGAGTCGTCCACGACCTCGCTGTGGGGGTGCATCCTGGCGGTGCCGACGCCTGGGCGCTCGGCCCGGCTCTCGCCCGCGGGGTCACCGTCGGCGCCCCGCCGGACCAGTTCAACCAGCGCGGGCAGGACTGGAGCCAGCCGCCGTGGCGCCCGGACGGTCTCGCCGCGCTCGGCTACGCACCGTTCCGCGACATGGTCCGTGCCGTGCTCCGGGACGCCGGCGGCATCCGGGTCGACCACATCATCGGGCTGTTCCGCCTCTGGTGGGTGCCTGATGGTTGCGCGCCGGCGGAGGGTACCTACGTGAGGTACGACCACGAGGCGTTGCTCGGCATCCTCGTGCTCGAGGCGCACCGGGCCGGTGCCGTGGTCATCGGTGAGGATCTCGGCGTGGTTGAGCCGAGTGCTCGCGAGTACCTCACCGAGAGAGGGCTGTTCGGCACCAGCATCCTGTGGTTCGAATGGGATGCCGACCGGCCGAAACCGCCGGAGCGCTACCGCGACCTGTGCCTGTCCTCGGTCACCACCCACGACCTGCCGCCGTCGGCCGGGTACCTGAACCTCGACCACGTGGCGGTGCGTGAGCGGCTCGGGCTGCTCACCCGACCCGTCGCGGAGGAGCGAGCCACCGAGGAGTCAGCCATCGCGCGGGTACGCGGCGAACTCGAGGCGCGCGGTCTGGCCGAGCCGGGGGCCGACGTCGACGCTACCGTCCTCGCGCTGCACCGGTGGATCGCCCAAACGCCGAGCCGGATGCTCGCGGTAGCCCTGCCCGACCTGGTCGGCGACCGGCGCGCGGTCAACCAGCCAGGGACCCACGACGAGTACCCCAACTGGCGGGTGCCGCTCGCCGGCCCCGATGGGCGACCGGTGACGCTCGACGCCATCCGGGCGGCCGACCTTGGTCACACGATCTTCGCCGCGCTGCGTGAACCTCCCGGATGACGTGCGGCCACCTGCCGCGACCGCTCAGGTAGGGAGAGCCGCCGATCCGGGACGCCGGTCTGCGGGCTCGGCGACTCGCACCCGGTGAACAGCACGATGGTGTGCTGTTCGTGCTCAGGTCGATACCGACCCACGGCCGTGCTGGACCTCGCCGGCGGATGACGTGACCACGTCGACGAATCGGTTAGCGAGCGGGCGCCATGCTTCCCAGAGGTGGTCACGGACAGTCTCGACGCCCGCCACCAGGGCACGACCGGCAATCTCCCGCTCGGCCCGGGTGCCGCCGCCGCGGCGGCCAAGGACCACCGGCGGGTCGGCGTCCACCCACGAGGCGAACACCGCGGGCGAGGCTTCGGGATGGAACTGCACACCCCAGGCCCGCGCCCCGAACCGCGCGGCCTGGGGCCGACCGTTCGGCAGGGTCGCGATCACCTCGGCGCCACGCGGCAGGTCGAGCACGACATCGCTGTTGTCGTGGATCGCCCGCAGCCCACTGACCCCGGCCAGTAGCGGGTCGGTGGCGCCCGCGCCGGTGAGCCGGACGGGCACCAACCCGACCGTGCGGCCATCGGGGTTGCGGCCGACCCGCCCACCGAGCGCCACCGCCAGCATTTGGTGCCCGAGGCAGACCCCGAGCAGCGGGACGTGGCGCTTCACGGCATCCCTCATCAGCGCCTTCGTGGGGGCCAGCCACGGGTGCTCAGCGTCGTCGCCGGCGCCCATCGCGCCGCCGAGGACGACCAGGCCGTCGTGGTCGAGTCGTCCGGGCAACTGCTCGCCGAGGTCGCCGCGGATGACGTCGAGCCGCACCCCGGCCTCGGCCCACCACTCACCGAGCCAGGCGAGCGGCGCGTCGGGCTCGTGCTGGACGACGAGAAGGCGAGGCGACACGTCATCCGGCCTGGGTGCCGAGGGCCGCGCCGATGCCGTACGTGAGCGCCATCGCGAGGATGCCGCCACACACCACGCGGACGGTGGCGCGCCGGGCGTCGGCGTCGCCGAGGCGAGCGCTGACCAGACCCGTGCCGGCGAGCGCCAGCACTACGGCGACCACCGTGACCGGTACCCGCCAGGCGAGCGGGGGCAGCACGATCGCCAGCAGGGGCAGTAGCGCGCCAACGGTGAACGCGGCCATCGACGCCCAGGCCGCGCGCCACGGGTCGGTGAGGTTCTCGGGGTCGATGCCCAACTCGACCTCGGCATGCGCGGCGAGGGCGTCGTGCGCGGTGAGTTCGGCGGCGACCTGGTGGGCGAGGTCGTCCGAGAGGCCCTTGGCCCGGTACAGCGCGGTGAGTTCGGCGAGTTCGGCGGCTGGCTCCTCGGCGAGTTCGCGCATCTCCTTGGCGATCAGGGACCGCTCGGAGTCGCGCTGGGTGCTGACCGAGACGTACTCGCCGACGGCCATGCTCAGCGCGCCGGCGGCCAGACCCGCGACGCCGGCGGCCAGCACCGGCCCGCGTGACGATGACGCCGCGGCGACACCGACGACCAGCCCGGCGGTCGACACGATGCCGTCGTTGGCCCCGAGCACGGCGGCACGCAGCCAGTTCAGCCGGCCGGCGAGCGTGCCGTCGTGGGCCTCGTCGTGCTCGGGCACGGTGGTGGGGATGGGCTCAGCCACCGACGGTGGCACCTTCGGCCCGGGCCGCGGCGGAGATTCGGTGCGCCAGTTCGATGTCGAGCTGGGTGAGGCCGCCGGCGTCATGGGTGCTCAGCAGCCAGTGAGTGGTGCGCCATCGGATGTCGATGTCGGGGTGATGGTTCATTCGCTCGGCCTCGTCGGCGGCCGCCGCGACGAGCCGGATGGCGGCTGGGAAGTCGGGCGCCTCGATGGTCGTGCGGAGCGCGGCGCCCGCACGGCGCCATCCGGGTAGATCGACGAGTTGTGCAGTGACCTCGTCGTCGGTGAGTCGTCGGCTCATGTCGTCATCATCCCCGACGGCGCCGGTGCGCGGAGGCGACCCGCTCACGTGATTCGGTGCTGGCCGCGACACCTGAGAGACTGGCGAGCATGTCTCACTCTCGCCGCGATGACCTCCGCAACGTGGCGATCGTCGCGCACGTGGACCACGGGAAGACCACGCTCGTCGACAAAATGCTGTGGCAGTCGGGCGCCTTCGGCGAGCACGACCACGTCGCCGAGCGGGCGATGGACAGCGGCGAACTCGAGCGCGAGAAGGGCATCACCATCCTCGCGAAGAACACCGCCGTGCGGTATGCCGGTAAGGCCGCCCTCGACGCCGGGCTGCCCGACGGGGTCACCATCAACATCATCGATACTCCGGGCCACGCCGACTTCGGCGGCGAGGTCGAGCGAGGGCTGTCGATGGTCGACGGCGTGGTCCTTCTCGTCGATGCCAGCGAGGGCCCGCTGCCGCAGACCCGGTTCGTGCTTCGCAAGGCGCTGGCGGCGCGGCTGCCCGTCATCCTCTGTATCAACAAGGTCGACCGCCCCGACGCCCGCATCGCCGACGTCGTCGACGAGGTGTACGAACTGTTCCTCGATCTGCTCGACGACGCCGAGCACCATCAGGACCAGCTCGACTTTCCGGTCGTCTACGCCTCAGCGAAGGCCGGCCGTGCCAGCCTCACCGCGCCGGATGACGGTGCGCTCCCCGACGGCGAGAACCTCGAGGCGCTCTTCCGCACGATCCTCGAGACCGTGCCGGCACCGACGTTCGACCCCGAGGGATCCCTCCAGGCGCACGTCACTAATCTCGACGCGTCGAACTTCCTCGGCCGGCTCGCGCTCCTGCGGGTGCACGCCGGGACGATCCGCAAGGGCCAGCAGGTCGCGTGGTGCAAGCACGACGGTTCGGTCGAGCGGGTCAAGATCACCGAGTTGCTGATGACCGAGGCCCTCGAAAGGCGCCCGGCCGACCAGGCCGGGCCGGGTGACATCATCGCCGTCGCCGGCATTCCCGAGATCACCATCGGCGAGACCCTCGCCGATCCCGACGACCCGCGTCCGCTGCCGCGGATCACCGTCGACGAGCCGGCGATCTCGATGACCATCGGCACCAACACCTCGCCGATGGTCGGCCGGGTGC